>JBBQII010000578.1:0-3313 GCA_038324795.1 Gemmatales bacterium | reverse complement strand
GTAGCGGTAGTGCATGTCGCCGAAGCCGATCATCGACCCCGGCCAGACACGCGGTTCGCACTTCGTGACCTTCTTCAATTCGAAGATCAGGGCTTCGCAGTCGGCCCGGCGCGTGTCATCGGCGATACCGGCGAGGTAACCCGGCACATCGGGAAGAGTTTTTGCTGCGGCCATCAGCTGTTTCCTCAAGTCATGCAGGGTGGGTGAAGGCTTTGCGGAATTCACCATCTCGCGGAAAAGGTGGGTTCCGCAAAGCCTCCACCCAACCCGCAAAGCCTCCACCCAACCCGCAAAGCCAAGAGCGCCCGATAAACGCAACAAACTGGCCGCATTGGTGCAAATTACGTGAAATTGCTGATGTCGAATGAGCTACAATCCAGATTGTTAAGAATACTTTCGACTTCTCTCCGATCATCGAGGCACGCATGCGTTACTCTTTAACGCGGCCGCGAATCGCCTTTACGCTTATTGAAGTGCTTGTTGTGATCGCGATCATCGCGATCCTGATCATGCTGCTTCTGCCGGCGGTGCAGAAAGTGCGCGAGGCCTCTGCTCGTGCGAAGTGCGCCAACAATCTTAAGCAAATGGGTCTGGCACTCGCCAACTACGAGCAGAACCAGAAGTTCTACCCGCCCGGTCGGCATGGTTGCGACGGTATTACCAATGGGCCTTGCTCCTCGCAGACGGACATTCAGCGGAACGCTGCCAGCGGCTTCATTTTACTTCTGCCCTACATGGAACAGCAAAACCTCTACGAATTGTTCGACCAGAATGATCTACCGTACAACCAGGGCAGCACATGGCAGTCGGCCAATCGTGCGGGCGTTGAGTTCCGCCCTTCATTCGTCGTGTGCCCATCGGACCCGAGCAAGCCGTTCGTTGACGGCGGGAGCGGCATCAAGCTGGCCACGGGCAGCTACGCCCTGGTCCAGGGAAGCGTGGGCCCCAGTGACGGAATCAGTGCGAACTTGAAGCTCTACAACAACGGCATGTTCATGTACAAAATCACGCTGGCGCTCGCCGGCATGACGGACGGAACCAGCAACACGATCATGATCGGCGAGACGTACGAGTCCGATACTCCCGAGTCACGCAACTTGTGGACACAGGGGGCCCGGCATGAAAGCTCGATGCGGTCCACCAACAACGCGCTGAACACGCTGCCGGGAACGGGCATCACCACATCGCCATACGGAATCGATTTGAACGGTGCCTTCGGCAGCCATCATGCCTCCGGGGCGAATTTCGTGTTTGCCGACGGGCATGTCGCCTTCATCCGGGACAGTATCAGTCTCTCCACGTACAAGGCGATCTCCACTCGCGCGGGCAACGAGTCATTCGGGCAGGAATAATCGTTCGGCGCTTTTGATCGAGGTATCTGATGCTCTTTCTTCCGAATCGCCGGACATTTCTCGCGTCCCTCCCCGCGACCGCTTTGATCGGCTGCAGCTCGCAGCCGAAGATCGTGCCGGTCTCGGGGACGGTTCTGATCGACGGCGAACTGCTCACACACGGCTTCGTGCAAGTCGCCCCCGAAGGTTTCCGGCCCGCCACGGGGAAGCTCGGCAAAGACGGTCGCTTCACGTTGACCACGCTCAAACTCAACGATGGCTGTTCGCCCGGCACGCATCCCGTTGCGGTCATCGCCACGGAGACGCTGGGGCCCGGTTCGCAGAAGTGGCACGCCCCGCGGAAGTACGCGTCGAACGATACATCGGGCCTTACCGCCACGGTGAGCGGACCGACCAATGACCTGAAGATCGAACTGACCTGGGACGGCGGCAAACCGTTCGTTCAGAGCTTCAGCGACGTCAAGGAATGATCGAGCGCGCTGTGCAGTTCGGCCGATTTTTCCGCCTCATCCCTTTCTTTCCCCGCTCCCGACAGGTACAACACCTCTCTGGAATGCACCCCGCGTCGGGCTATCGAACGTAATGGAGGGTTTCACCGTGCCGCGTCTTCGTATGTTGTTGGTCTTCGGCATGCTCGTCAGCTTCGTCTTCGCAACGGCCTTCGCCCAGGAAAAGAAGGACGAACCCAAGAAAACCGACACGAAAGTCGAAGAAAAGAAGGTCGAGCCCAAGCCGGACGACAAGAAAGTCGATCCGAAGCCCGAAGACAAGAAGGTCGAGCCGAAGCCCGAAGAGAAGAAGGCCGAACCCAAGGCTGAAGACAAAAAGGTCGAGCCGAAGCCCGAAGAGAAGAAGGCCGAACCCAAGGCTGAAGAGAAGAAGGCCGAACCCGCCGGTCTCGCATGGAAATTCACCGCTAATGTCCCGTTCTTCCAGAAGATGACCACGGTCACCGAACAGAACATCAAGGTCATGGGCCTGGATGTCACGCAGAAGCAGAACCAGACCTTCTACTTCGAGTGGACCCCCATCAAGCAGGATGGCGACAAGTGGGAAATCAAGCAGAAGATCCAGGGCATTCAGATGACGATCGACATTGCCGGCAACCCGGTGTCGTTCGACTCGACGCAGGAGAACCCGCCCGGCGGCGCGAACACCGCCCTGGCTGAGTTCTTCAAGGCGCTCAAGGATTCGTCGTTCACCCTCGTCTACAATACCAAGACGCAGAAGGTCGAAAGCATCTCGGGCAAGGATGATTTCCTGAAGAAGCTGTCGACCGCCAATCAGCAGCTCGAACCACTGCTCAAGAAGATCCTCAACGACGACGCCCTCAAGCAGATGGCTGACCCGACTTTCGGCTTCCTGCCCCCCAGTGCCGAAGCGCAGGCCAAGGGTTGGGAGACGACCTCGACGTTGAACCTCGGGCCGATCGGCACCTACACGAACAAGTACAAGTTCACCTACAAGGGTGCCGACGCGACGAACAAGGACCTGGACCTGATCAACTTCGATACCACGATCACGTACGCCGCCCCGGCCGACTCCGACCCGGCCCTGCCGTTCAAGATCAAGTCGGCCAACCTGACGACCAAGGAAAAGCAGGAACCGGGCAAGATCATTTTCAACCGCAAGCTCGGCCGGCTGCAGTCATCCGATGCCAAGCTGATTTTGGCCGGGAAGTTGACCATCGAAATCGGCGGTAACAGCACCGATGTCGACCTCAACCAGGTGCAGACGATCAACGTCGTCACCGACGACAAGTCGCTGCTCCCCGCCGCCCCCGAAGTGAAAAAGGGCCCGTGAGCGGGACTTGACCATTGTAGTTTGAAGCATGGGCCGTCGATCTTCGACGGCCCTGTTCGTTGACGGATTTCACCGTGGAGCGGGCGGGCCCCCAGGGCGGATGAAAGCGCCCGCGCGGCGCCCCCCCAAACGGGGGTGGCCCCCCCCCCCATCAAGAA
>JBBQII010000577.1:0-3315 GCA_038324795.1 Gemmatales bacterium | reverse complement strand
GATCCTCACGGCCATCCCCGAGCTGATGGTCGAGAAGTTCGAGGAGAACAAGTTCACCTGGTTGCAGACGGGGCTGACCGAACCTTCGCTCGACCGCTTCGTAACGGCTGCGGCTCTTGCACAACCGTCGGCCGCCGGGTCTTCGTTCCCCGTGTCGGCCGTGTTCGGGGTTGGTGTACTGCTGTTGCCGGAGCCGCGCATGACATTGACGGTCACGCTGGCGGATGGCAGTTCGCGCGAACTGGTCGTCGGCAGCGTGTCCCGAATGACCACGCGCGTCGAACAGTCGCCGCCCATGTTCCCCGGGCAACCGCCGATGCCGAACATCATCACCGAGGAATATCGCTACGCCAAGATCGGCAGCAACCCGCTCGTCTTCGAGATGAAAGACAATCGCCTCAACGACATCTTCCTGAGCAAGGCCCCCGAAGCGAAGTCGACGCTCGTTCGCGAACTGCGCGACCCGCGCGTCGTGCGCTTCGACGACTGGGCCGTCAACCGCGTCGAGATCGCGTATACGACGTCGAAGGGCGAACCGCGCACGATCGAACTGGCCCGTACCCCGGGCGATCCGAAAGCCAAGGACGAGGCATTGCGCAAGGATCGCTGGACCATGGTCAAGCCCGTGCGTGAGTCGATCGAAACCGCCAACGTGACCAGCCTGCTTGCCGCACTCAAGGGGATGGAAGCCCGTGGTGACAGCATCGTGGATCGCGCGCAGATTGAAGCCGTCGTCGGCGGCGTGCCCGATGCCGACCTGAAGACGATGGGACTGACGAACGACCGGGTCCGCCGCATCACGATCGAGACGGATGCCGGGAAGAGGGTCATCCTGGTCGGAACGCGCGATGCCGAGGGGAAACGCTTCGTCCGCAATGCCGATTGGCCGCAGCGCATCAGCCGGATCAATGACGCGGGCGATTCGACGCTCGAAAACTCCGCGAGCGCCTTCCGGGCGATCAAGCTGTTCAACAGCGATGTCAGCCGCATCAACTCAGTGGTCGTCACCCGGCCCGGCGCGGGTAAGGATGCCGGCAGCGCGTTCACGCTGGCAGAAAACGAATCGGCCCAATGGACGATCACCGCACCATTCACCGCGGAAGTCGACCAGACCGGCGTCCGCAGCGCGATCAGCGCCCTGGGAACCCTGGCAACGCAGAAGCTGTTCCACGACCCCGCCAATGATGAGCCGCTGAAGTTCACCCCCTGGCCCGAGGCGTTGACCAGTACGGGATTGCCGGCACCGGAGGGAGACGCCGTCACCGGGTTGACGACGCCGCAACTGCTGATCACGCTGAAGTTCAATGAGCCGAAGGGGGCCGTCGACATCGTCATCGAAGTCGGCAACGCGCACTCGGCCAGCGACTACTATGCTCGCGTGCAGGGGACCACCGGCGTGTTCCTCGTTCCCACCAGCGCGGTGAAGGAACTGGACCAGAAGCCGGAAAGCCTGGTCGACAAGTCGCTGATCCAGTTCGCGGGCCGGGCTGAGGTGCAGAGTATCAGCCGTACGATGGATGGGCAGGAACTGCTGATCGAAGGGGAAGAGATCGTCAAGCCGATGCGCGCGAAGGCCGACCCGGAGAAGGTCGAAGCGTTGAACAAGGCACTCAGCCGTTTGCGGGCCGAGCGTATCGAGGCAGTCGCGCCGATGGACCTCAAGCAGTTCGGCCTCGACCCGCCCGTGGCGAAGTGGACGGTGGAAGCACTCGTCAACCGCAAGCTCACGACGAAGACCGTGCTGATCGGCAAAGCGCCCCCCGGCGCAGTTGAGAGCGGGCAGCGCTTCGCGATGGCCGAGGGATCGAAGAACGTGGCCGTGCTGGATGCCGCCATTGCCTCGCAGTTGGTCGCGCCGCTGTCGGCGTTCCGCGATCTGGCCATCGGCGGCGGGTTCAAGTCGGCCACGAAGTTCACCGTCGAACGGCCTGATCGCACCATCACGTTCGCCAAAGGCCCGAAGGGTTGGCGCGTCAGCGAACCGCTCGACGCCGATGCAGAGGATGAAGACCTGCGCGAACTGCACGACCTGCTGGCATCGTTGCGGGCCGCGAAAGTAGTGGAAGACAACCCGAAAGACCTGGCGAAGTACGGGCTCGACAAGCCGATCCGCTGGAAGGCATACGACGGGGCCGGCGAAGTGATGAACCTGCTGGTCGGTGCCCGCGAAAAGGTCGGCCCCAAAGGCGACGCTGACGGCGATCGCGCCTATGCGATGCTCAGCAAGGGAAACACCTTGTACTTGCTCGAACCCCGTTTGTCCGCGCAACTTGCCGCGGAGTACAGGCGGCGCGACCTGTGGCAGATCCCGGGGCCGGACAAGATCAGGGAAATCGCGATCACCGCCATCGATCCCCAGAACTCGTTCACGCTGGTGCAGGGGCCGAAAGGCTTCACCGACCCGGCCCGGCCCGCCGACATGCTCAATGCTCAACTGGTGAACAACCTGGTGCGAACCGTCGGTACCCTGCGTGCCGAAAAGTTCGCTGTCGACAAAGGGGCCGACCTGGCCAAGTTCGGCCTCGACAAGCCGTGGAAGCTGACGCTCACTCTCGAAGACGGGACGAAGCACACGCTGCTCATCGGCAAAAGCGTCGACGGCAAACGGCTGTACGGCAAAGTCGATGACCCCGCCCGCAGTGACGTCTTCATCATCGACGAAATCGACAGCGCTTCGCTTGACCGCCCCCGCGCGGTATACTCGGTCGTGCTGAAAAAGGATGAACCGAAAGAGAAGAAGTAAACCGGGAGATCGCCGATGAACGCTGCGACACTTGACCGACGCGGATTCCTCACCGCCGCTTGCGGCGTCGCCATCACCGCCCCGAACTTCGTTCGCGCACTTGGCGCGAATGAGCGACTGAACATCGCCCTGATCGGCGTCGGCGGGCGCGGCGGGTCGAACCTCAAGGGTGTCGCATCGGAGAACATCGTCGCCCTGTGCGATGTGTTCACCCCGGCCGTGGACAAAGTGGCCGAGACTTACCCGAAGGCCGCGCGGTTCACCGACTTCCGCAAACTGTTCGATCAGGCGAAGCTGTTCGACGCCGTCGTCGTCAGCACCTGCGAGCATACGCATGCCTTCGCCACGCTGGCGGCTTTGCAGTCGGGCAAGCATGTCTACTGCGAAAAGCCGCTGACGCACAACATCCGCGAAGCGCGCCTGATCCGCGAGGCGGCCGGCAAGACGAAGCTCGCCACGCAGATGGGCACGCAGATCCATGCCGGGGACAACTACCGGCGCGTCGTCGAACTGGTCCAGACCGGGGCAATCGGCAAGGTGACCGAAGCCCATGTCTGGGTGTCGCGCGCCTG
>JBBQII010000576.1:0-3315 GCA_038324795.1 Gemmatales bacterium | reverse complement strand
GCGCTCCGCGTTCTTGTCCTGGAAGTACAGCCGGTCGTAGGTGACGAACGACGGTTCTTCGTACGTCGTCTGCGGAGCGAACGAACGGGCCTGGTACTTCTCGTTGGTCAACGGCGGATTGGTCGGGAACTGGACGTTCTCCGGCGGGTTCCGCTGCAGCCCCTGCTGGCGCATCCGCTTTTCGAGCATCTTCTCCGAGTCGAGCCGGCCGAACAGGGCCTCGGGGCTCGGCGGTTCCAGCAGGATCTGATAGTCGCGAAGACCATCGATCACGCTGGGCGGTTCGGCGACGGGCGGCGTCTGCGGTTCGACCACCTGCGTCGGCATGACGACTTCATTCATCGGAACTGGCGGCGGCAACTTCAGCGGCGCGGGCTCCGCCGGCAACGCCTTCACCGGTCTCGACGGCACGCTGACCGGCTTGGCCAACGTAGCCGGGGGCGGCGGCAGGTCCTTCTTCGACGAGATGAACACTGCGTCGCTCTGTTTCGCATGCGGGAAGGCGCGGGCCGGAGCGACCGGTTCGGCCGCGGACGACATGCCCACGGCCACGATGAGGGCCAGGCCGGTCAGGCTACATGCCATCCGACTTGGAATACTCTTCGCGGGAACTGTAGTTGGGCGCTTCCTGCGTAATGAGAATGTCATGCGGATGGCTCTCCTGCACCGAGGCTGCGCTGATCTGGATAAAGCGCGACCTGGTACGTAACTCTTCCAGCGTTCTAGTCCCACAGTAGCCCATGCCGGCCCGAAGGCCGCCCACCAACTGATACAGGAACGGTGCCAGTGATCCCTTGTAGGGGACCCGTCCTTCGACGCCTTCGGGCACCAGTTTCCCGTTCGGTGTCTCCTTGCTCGACTGCTGGTAGCGGTCGCCCGAACCGGCAATCATCGCTCCCATCGACCCCATGCCGCGGTACTGCTTGAAGCTGCGGCCCTTGTACAGGATCGTCTGTCCCGGGCTTTCCGCCACGCCAGCGAACAACCCGCCGATCATAACGACACTCGCCCCGGCGGCCAGCGCCTTGGTGATGTCGCCCGAGTATCTGATGCCGCCATCGGCGATGATCGGCACTTTGCCGCCGGTCGCCCGTACCGCGGCCGCGATGGCCGACAGTTGCGGCACGCCCACACCGGAGACGATCCGCGTCGTGCAGATCGAACCGGGGCCGATGCCCACCTTCACGGCGTCCGCCCCGGCATCAACCAGGGCCCTTGTTCCTTCTTCGGTCGCCACGTTGCCGGCAATCACATCGATGCCATACTTCGCCTTGATTTCACGAACCGTGGCAATCACGTTCTTCGAGTGCCCGTGGGCCGAGTCGACCACCAGAACATCGACTCCGGCTTTGATCAGCGAATCGGCACGCTCGAAGTCGTGCACGCCCACCGCCGCTCCGACCCGCAACCGGCCCCTCGCATCTTTGCAAGCATGGGGGAAGTTGAGGATCTTGTCGATGTCCTTGATCGTAATCAGGCCCTTCAGTCGATATTCATCGTCCACCAGGAGCAGTTTCTCCACTTTATTTTCCGTCAGAATCCGTTCAGCCGCTGCAAGCGTTGTATTTTCCGGGGCAGTAACGAGATTTTCCTTCGTCATCACTTCAGAAAGGTGCTGCGTGTTGTTCGTGAGAAAGCGCAGATCGCGCCTTGTCAGGATCCCCTTGAGTACCCCGTTTACCGTGATCGGCACACCACTGATATGGTGCACCTCCATGATGCGCTTGACGGTGGCGACTGTCTCTTCGGGCGGCAGCGTGATCGGGTCGGTGATGATGCCGTTCTCTGATCGCTTCACCTTGTCGACTTCACGCGTCTGCTGCTGGATAGTGAGGTTCTTGTGAATGATCCCCAGGCCGCCTTCCTGCGCCAGCGCGATCGCCAACTCACTTTCGGTGACCGTATCCATCGGCGAGGAGACGATCGGGATGTTCATGCGGATGTTGCGCGTGATCTCCGTGCGGACGTCCACATCGCGAGGCACGATCTCGGAGTAACCGGGTTCGAGCAGCACATCATCAAAGGTGATGCCCTGATAAGCGATCCGCTCCTGCATGGCCGGCCTTTCGGGTCAACGGTCTGAATTCAACGGGTGATGGGTCATTGTCGGTGCGGGGATGAAAATCGTCCACGAGCGGGAAAGTAATCAGTTTCGTTCAGCGTGGATCCCCACGGGACACGCGAAGCAATTCGACAGTTCAGCGTGGCGTACTCGTGGCAAACGAGCTATGATTTCCTCTCTCTGGCGGTAGTTCGGAGGAAAGCCATGACTGCAATCTCAGCTGATCACACAGATTCAATCTCGCTGCTCGGCAACGTCGATTGGGCGACTTACACTCGTTTCCTGAAGGTCTTCGGCAAGCAGCGATTTCGGCACACTTATGATCGTGGGAGGCTGGAGATCATGAGCCCGATCAGCTTCGAGCACGACAATCTCGCATATCTGCTGGGCCGATTCGTCGACGAGCTTGTGGAGCAACTGAATCTGGACTACGCCCCCGGCCGCTGTGTCACTTTGCGGAAACGGAAGAAGCAGAGGGGACTTGAGCCGGACAATTGTTACTGGATCGCAAGTGGCAAGCGGATGCACGGCAAGAAGGGTCCTATCGATTTTCAGATTGATCCGCCCCCCGATCTGGCAATTGAAGTGGAAATCTCCCGAAGCGCGCTTCGGAGAATGAAAATCTACGCTTCGCTGAGTGTTCCCGAAGTTTGGCGGACCGACGGGTCATCGGTCCGGTTTGCCGTGCTTCGAGGGGGGAAGTATAGGGTTGAAGCAAAGAGTACTGCCTTCCCGAATCTCGGCTCTTCCGAACTCAACAGGTTTCTCACACTGATCGGCGCGATGGGCGTCCAGCCGATCGTCAAGCAGTTTCGACAGTGGCTTCAACAACAACTTCCGTCCTGGCAAACTCAAGAGAATCCGCCATCATGACTCATCCTCTCCATCGTCGCCATTTCCTGCTCTCCTCCGCGGCCGCCGTCGGCGCCGCCACACTGCACGCCGCCGACAAGCCGACGCCGCCGAGCGAGAAGCTGCGCGTCGGCATCATCGGTGTTGCCGGCAAGGGCGAATCAAACTGGACGCCGCTGACGGCGGCAGGTGCTGAAATCGTGGCCGGGTGCGACGTCGATGAATCTCGCATCGCCAAGTTCAAGACCGCGAATCCGAAGGCGGCCTTCCACACTGACTTCCGCAAACTGCTCGACGCCAAGGGACTTGATGCCGTCGTCGTTTCGACACCCGATCACATGCACGCCCTGCCGACATTGATGGCACTTCGGGCCGGGCTGCACGTCTACTGCGAGAAGCCG
>JBBQII010000575.1:0-3317 GCA_038324795.1 Gemmatales bacterium | reverse complement strand
AGCGACGCTGAAATCTTTCCGAGCGCCTTCAAGACGCTGGGGCTGGGCAAAGTCGTGGGGCAGGCGACGGGCGGCTTCGTCATCGGCACGACCGCGATCAAGCTGATCGACGGCTCATCGTTCCGCACGCCGCGGACAGGGGTATTCACGGTCAAAGGCGTGAACATGGAGAAAGAAGGCGTGCAACCCGATGTGGCCGTCGAAGCGATTCCGGAGGAGATTGCCAAAGGAATTGATGCCCAGTTGAACAAGGCCGTGGACGTGCTCATGAAGGATGTCGTCGAGTGGAAGAAGACGAAAAGCGCGGTCGCGACGGGTACGGGCGGCGGCAGTCCCACGCCGCCGATGACGACGCCAATGCCGAAGTGAGGAGATAGGTCGTTCGGACCACTTCGACCGGCACGGGGTTCGGGAAAATCCTCACGTTTTCCTCATCCCTGTTGCCCGGCGCATGCAACGCGATGTAAAGTGGTAGCAGACACCGATTGATTTGCATCGTGATCTACACCGAGGTGTTCCCGTGTCTGCAGCGCTCCTTGTCGAATGGTATCGTGAACTCCCCCAGATGCACGCGGGCGATGACCCCGAGCAATGGTCGGACCACATGCACAAAGCCCTGCGGCAGTTCCGCCGCAAGGTCAGAGTCCGTTACAACGAAGGCACGCTTCAGCGTCTGCTCGATCACGATGCCGTGACCGTACGCAGAGCCGCGGTGCTTGCTCTCGGCCTGACCGGCTCGATTCACTCGAATGCCGCGCTCGCGCGGAAACTGCACGATGAGGACGACCTGGTTTCCAAGACGGCCAGCGATTCGCTCTGGGAAATCTGGTTCCGCGGCGACAGCGACGAAGCTGCCCTGGAACTGCAGCGGGTCATGCACCTGACCGACCATCAGCAGATCTTCGACGAACTCAACGCCATTATCCGTGAATACCCGGACTATGCCGAAGCGTACAACCAGCGCGCCATCGTGCATTTCCGCCAAGGCCAGTTCCAGCGCTGTATCGCGGACTGCGAACGGACGCTGGAACAGAACCCGTTCCACTTCGGCGCCCAGGCCGGAATGGGGCAATGCTACCTGAAGCTGCGCAAATACTCCTCCGCCCTGCAGGCCTTCAAGATGGCCCTCGACATCAACCCGACACTGACCGACCTGTGCGAAACGATCAGCGAACTGCAGGGGATTGTGGAGGAGTGAGGTGATCAACCATGGAATTCGACATCGGCTGTCCGCGGGCGACCACCCGCGGAGACCGATACTCTAACCGCCGATTTCAAGGTACGCCGCAAACGCATCTCCCTCGCCGCTGAGCGACAGCATGTTGCGCTCCTTCAGCATCTCAGTGACGTCAACTCGTGCCCTTTCCAATGGTTTTCCGTTCAGTTCCATTGGCGCCTGATCGCCCAATCCGTCAACCACCAACCACACCCGCTCCCCGGCCGGCAATCGCGGCCGGCCGAATGAGCGTGTCCGTCGGTCGCCATCCACTTTCCAATGGCCCCGCAAATGAATCCGATGTGGTTCGCTCATGCCTGGCCCCGTTCGACCCGCTGGCGCATCTCCCACCACAGATCAGTGCGATCCGCGTACGTCGTGCGGTCGGGCGGTCCCTGGGCGTGCAGCAGGCGGCTGTCGCGTGAATGCTCCGCGATAGCGATGATCGTACTGGAGACGGTGCCGCCCTCCCCACCATGCAGGCAGATCGGTGTTGGCGGTTCGGCGTGTGCGCAGATGAATTTCGACATCTCGATCGCCGTGGCGCGATCGACCGGTGGGCGGTCGTGCAGGCGCTCCATCACCCAGTAGGCGCGGTCGTCGAGCGCGTCATTGACGTCGCCACTGGTGATGATGTGATACCCCGGCGACAGGCTCCGTACGCGCAGCCAGTCACCCGCCTGCACCACCCATAGCGAATCGGTATCCGCACAGATGATGTTGCAGCCGGCATAGGGGCCTTTGCCCAACTCCCGGCTGGCTACCTGGGCGGCTTCGCGGGCGCTGTCGAACGCGAGCAAGTCGCGCACCAGCAGACCCCGGCTGCGCGGCTGCGCCGGCCGATCCTGCTTCGGGCGATTGGTAACGGCGACGATCAACCCTGTTGCGTTGAGGCCCAGCCACGTGCCGCCCGCGGTGGGGTCCAGCCCCGCGATGAACGGGCGCGGGCCATCGCGGATGTCGAGCGGTGTTCCACCGCGCGCGTACGCTTCCTCCCGATTGGCGGCCAGCACGAGCGGCACGCCTTCGACAACGCGGTACATGATCGCGACAAGGCACATAGGAGTTGCTGAGGTGACTACGCTTCGAGGTACACAACCCGGCCGCAACTGTTGCAGCAGGTGAGATTGCCGTTCGTCAGTTCGTTGATGGCCTGTACCGTCACCGCCGTGAGGCAATTGCTGCAGATGCGGTCACGCCGGCCGACTTGCGCCAGGGCGTCGGCACCATGGGCTTTCGTCAACCGATCGTAGATTGGCCGGGTCGTGGCGGGGATCTGCGGTTCGGCCAGGGCAAGTTGCTCGGCTGCCAGTTTCGCTTCACCCTTCAGCCTCTCTTCGCGCTCGTTGAATTCCGCTTCAAACGTCGCGTACTCCGCCTTCGCTTTCTTCACCTGTTCCTCGAAGGCGGGTACCTTGGCGACTTTCACTTCCACTTCGCCCATGCCGTTGAGAATTTGATCTTCGAGTTCGCCGATGTGGGCCTTCGCTGTTGCGATCTCGTGTTCTTTCGCTTCGACTTCCTTCGGCGACTTCATGTCGTTCAGTTGCCGTTCGTACTTCTGCAACTGCTGTTCGGTCGACTTCAAACTGACCTCACGCCCGTGATTGTCCGACTTGGCCTTCTTCACCTGTTCCTGTGCGTCTTTCAGTGCCGCTTCCTGCTTCGCGACTTTTGCCTGGTGGGCCTTTTTCAGCCTCGGCAGATTTTCGATCTCGCTTTTGACTTCGCGAATGTGCTTCCGCAGGCGGTGGATCTCGCGAAACAGCGCGTTGATTTCAGTGGCCATCGGAAGTGTCTCTCGGTGCAAAAAGAAAGGCGGCCCGTTCGGGCCGCCTTGAGATTCTATTTACTACTTCGCGCTTCCGTCCAGGAAGCCTTCCAATTGTCTCGACCTGACCGGGTGCTGCAGCTTGCGGACTGCCTTGGCTTCGATCTGGCGGACACGTTCGCGGGTCACCTTGAAGATGCGGCCTACTTCTTCGAGCGTGTAGGTGTAGCCATCGCCCAGGCCGTACCGCAGCTTGATGATTTCGCGTTCGCGGTAGGTCAAGGTCTTGAGCACGTGCTCGATCTTGTCCTTGAGCATTTCTTGCGTGGC
>JBBQII010000574.1:0-3318 GCA_038324795.1 Gemmatales bacterium | reverse complement strand
GCGAGCGCGCGCGCCCCCCGGCGCCCCCCCCCTACCCGCCGCGGCGCGCGATCGTTATTCCTGCCGATGGTGCATTCAACGTGACGGTGAGTATCCCGGTCGCGGCTAACTCACCCCGCGCCCGGCACGGGCAGCGGCCCGGTGGCCGGCAGGGTATAGTCGCGTTCGACCGCCTGACGGATCAGTTTGCGGCTTTCGCCCGGGCTGGCGCCCGACGACTCGGCGATCGACTCGGCTTCTTCCGCCAGTGCATCGTCCTTAATGCCTTTGCGGAACCAATCAGCAATGTCGCCGTTGGTCAGGTGATGCGTCCAGGTGTCATCATCGACGCCGTCGCCGATCTGCAGGAACATCATCAGATTCTGGGCCCGCAAGTTCAGCTTCTCCTCAGGGCCTTTGAAATAGAAGCTCCGTTCCGGCGGCAGCGAGCCTTCCGAGTACTTTCGGCGATGCCGTCGTCGGCCGCTCTGGCTCGGGTTCACTTTCACTACCTGCGGGACCGACTTGTCGCCCTTTGACCAGAGAAGTGCTTCGCCCTTCTGCAAATCGGGTTTCTTGAACCGGCCCGGCTTCACGCCGGCGGCCTCGGCGAAGTTCTTCAGCGTCTCCCCGGCGTCGGCCCCGACCGTCAGCAGCATGCCGATCCGTTCCAGCAGCGGCTTGGCCAGCAGATCGGGGTGTACGGTGATCATCAGGGCGTTGTGCCAGTTGTCCGGCAGCAGGTTGGTGGGCGGCTTCCACTCAGCGGGCATCAGGTGGTGCACTTCGTCGAGGATCAGCCAGTGCGGCCTGCCCGTCTCGGCCCGCAGTTTCAGTAGACGCGGCAGCAGATCGAGGAAGAACGGCGGCCGGTCGGGGATCGACATGCCGGTCATCGAGACGACGACATTGGTTTCCGGGTTCTGCAGTGCCTTGATGATCTCGTCCGCGTTCGGGGCCGATTGCGGGCCGCCGAGGACCAACACGTTATCGAGTGTCTCGTAGTCGCCCTCGGGGTCGATGATGCAGTACTGGTATTTCTGCGAAGCGATCGCTTCGAGTACCGTGGTTGCCACGGTCGATTTGCCGCTCGCCGAGGGGCCGCAGATCAGCACGCAGGGGCCGTACGCGGGCAGCGATACTTCTTCCCCGTCGCTGATGCCGAGTGGCAGATGATGGTGCGTGATGCGGACATCCAGGTCCAGGAGATCGGTATCGACCATTCGGTCGATCAGTTCGGCCACGCCCGCTCCGTGATCGGCCTTGGTCACTGCGTCGGCGGCTTCCTTCAGGGAAGGTAGAGCATTGGCAACCGCGAACGAGAATTCGCAAAAGTTCAGCAGGGCGTGGTCGTTCTCCGCGTCGCCGACGCCGACGGCATTGTGCGGCGAGAGTTTCATCAACTTCAATGCCGCCGCCAGCCCCGTCGACTTGTTCACGCCGGCCGGCAGGATCATCACCGCGCCTTTGTTGAAGATGACCTGAAGTTCCAGCCCCTGGTCGCGAATCGTTTCCAGCACAGCGGTTTCGTGCGGTTCCCACGTGGCGACGATGACGCGACCGACCGACATCGGCCCCACGCCGCGCTTCTTCAATGCGTTGACAAACTTGGCTGACGGTGCCTCGGCCAACGGTTGCTCTTCTTTGCTCGACGGCTTGTAGAGCAGTGCCCCGTTCTCGGCAACCACGTACTCGAACAGGTTGATCTGCGGGAAGATCTCGAGCAGGTCGGGCAACTCGCGACCGGTGACGAGAACGAGCTTTCGCCCGGAAGCCAACAGCTTTTCCAATGCCTTGAGTGTGTCGTCGTTCACTCGCCCGTCATGGGCGAGGGTGCCGTCGTAGTCGCAGGCGAGAACCTGATAGCGCATGAGGAACCTCCGGAGATTGCCTGTCAGTTGAGCAACTGGCGGGCCGGACGTCGAGATTCTGACAGGATTCGGCTGCATTGAAAAGCGGCAGGCTGTAGAATCGGCGGTAAGTCGTGTTCGCAACGCAAGGAACTCTCCGGGGAAATTGTCATGTCCTCTCTCGATCGTCGTCAGTTCATCGCGTCGGCGGCGGCCGTGTCAGCTGCGCCGCTGGTGTCGCGGGTGCCGCTGTTCGGTGCTGATGCGCCGAGCAACAAGCTGAACCTGGCCGTCATCGGCATTGGTGGTCGCGGGAGCGCGAACCTGGGCGGTGTCGCCGGTCAGAACATCGTCGCCCTGTGCGATGTCGACGATGAGCGGGCCGGGAAGGCGTACGCCAGCCACCCGAAGGCGAAGAAGTACTACGACTTCCGCAAGATGTTCGACGAGATGGAGAAAGAGATCGACGGCGTGGTGATCAGTACGCCGGACCACACGCACTTCCACCCGGCCTGGTGGGCGATGCAACGCGGCAAGCATGTCTATCTCGAAAAGCCGCTCGCCCACAACATCTGGGAAGTGCGGACGCTGACAAAACTCGCCGCTGAGAAGAAGCTCGCCACGCAACTCGGCGCCCAGCGGCACACGCTCAGCGGGTTGCGCGCGGGCGTCGAGATCGTGAAGTCGGGCGTGCTCGGCAAGATCACCGAGGTCCATTCGTGGATCGGTAGCAGCCGCGGCCTGCCGATGCCGACCGACAAGAAAGACCCGCCCCCGGCCACGCTGAAGTGGGACCTCTGGCTGGGGCCTGTGGCCGACAGGGCGTACACGAAGGACCTTTGTCCGTACAACTGGCGCTTCTGGTGGGACTTCGGCACGGGCGAGGCCGGCAACTGGGGCTGCCACATCCTCGATATTCCGTTCTGGGCGCTCGATCTGAAGTACCCGACGCGCGTCAGCGGTCAGGGCCCGGAACCGGACGCACTGCGAACACCGAAGGAGATGCACACTCAGTTCGAGTTCCCCGCGAACGACAAGCGCGGCGCGGTGACGCTGCACTGGTACCAGGGCACTCCCGCGATTATCAAGGACAAGAAGCTGGCCGCCAAGGGGATGAACAACCTGTTCATCGGCACGGAAGGGATGCTGTTGTGCGGCTTCGACAAGACGATCCTGCTGCCGGCCGAGAAGGCGAAAGACTTCAAAGTCCCGCAGACGCTGGTGAAGTCGCCGGGCTTCTACAACGAATGGTTTGAAGCGATCAAGGGCGGCAAGGCGGCGACATGCAACTTCGACTACTCCGGCCCGATGGCCGAAGTCGTGTTGCTCGGCAACATCGCCTACCGCGTGAAGGGCGCGTTCGACTGGAACGCGGAGACGATGAAGGCGACCGGCAACCCGAACGTGGAGAAGCACCTGCGCGACGAGTACCGCAAGGGATGGGAAGTGGGATAAACATATCGGAGCCGGAGTGTCTGCGAGGAATGCA
>JBBQII010000573.1:0-3322 GCA_038324795.1 Gemmatales bacterium | reverse complement strand
AGCGTGCGCAGGCCGAGGAAGTCCATCTTGAGCAGGCCGACCTTTTCGAGATCGCCCATGCCCCATTGCGTCGTCAGGGCTTCGCGCTTCTCGCCGCTGGCCTCGTCCTTGCGCTTGATGATCTGCACCGGCACAAAGTCGATAATCGGCCCGTTGGCGATGACGACGCCCGCGGCATGCGTGCCGACGTTGCGGTTGGTGCCTTCCAGCTTCAGCGCGATGTCGATCCATTCACGGGTCAGCGGGTCGGATTCGTATTCCTTGCGGAAGTCGGGCGAACTGTCGATCGTCTCCTGGATCGTGGTGCCCGGCTTGGCCGAGACCCACTTCGTCATGAAGTTGACGCGTTCCAGCGGGATATCGAGCACACGGCCGACATCCTTGATCGACGCCTTAGCCGCGAGCGTGCCGAACGTGGCGATCTGCGCGACCGACTGTTCGCCGTAGGTCTTCTTCACATACTCGATCACCAACTCGCGCCGGTCCTGGCAGAAGTCGATATCGATATCGGGCGCCTCGCTGCGCTTCGGGTCGAGGAACCGCTCGAACAGCAGATCGAACTGCAGCGGATCAACATGGCTGAGCCGCAGCACATAACTGACCATCGCCCCGCAACCGGAACCGCGGGCCGAGCAAGGGATCCCCTGTTCGATCGCAAAGCGCACGAAGTCCCATACGATCAGGAAGTACCCGGCAAAGCCCATTTTGCAGATGATGTCGAGTTCATGGTCGAGCCGGGCCTGCACCTCGGGGGCCGGGTTGTCGCCGTAGCGATCGGCCATGCCGGCCACGCAGATCTCGCGCAGGTAGGTTTCGGGCTTTTTCTTCTTCGGCGTCGTGAAGACCGGGAAGTGCCGTTGCTTGAAGTCGAGTTGCAAGTCGACCTTGTCGGCAATCAGTTGACTGGTGCGAACTGCCTCCTCCTGATCGGGGAACAGCTTGTACATGTCCTCGGGTGAACGCACGTAGTACGGGTTCGGGAAGCGGCAGCCGTCGCCGTAACGCATGCGGTTCGGGTCGCTGCGCTTCTTGCCGGTGTTGATGCAAACCAGCACATCGTGGGCAATGGCATCGTCGGCGCAGAGGTAGTGGGCATCGGCGGTGGCCACAAGCGGCAGGCCCATCTTTGCCGCAATGCGGACCGCCTCGACGGTGCAGCGGTCCTGCATCTCAAGGCCGTTGTTCTGCAGTTCGACGTAGTAATCGTCCTTGAACAGCTTGCTGAACCAGCCTGCCAACTGCTGGGTTTTCTTCAGATCCTCCTTCAGAATCCATTGATTGAATTCGCCCGCCAGGCAACCGCTGAGGCAGATCAATCCCTCGGCATGGCCTTCGAGCAACTGCCGATCGATGCGCGGGGCATGGTAGAAACCTTCGGTGTAGGCGTAAGACGCCAGCTTGATCAGGTTCTGAAAGCCGGTCTTGTTCTTCGCCAATAGCGTCAGGTGCGAGTAGGCATCGCCACGCCGGGCGGACTGCTTGTCGAACCGGCTCTCGGGGGCAAGGTACGCCTCGTAGCCGATGATCGGCTTGATCCCCGCGGATGAACACTCGCTGTAGAACTCGACCGCGCCGAACAAGTTGCCGTGGTCGGTGATCGCGCAGGCGGTCATCCCCTGCTCTTTCGTCTTGGCGACCAGTTCGGGGATGCGGTTGGCACCGTCGAGAAGGCTGTAATGCGTGTGGCAATGAAGATGAGCAAACGGTCGTGCGGCCATGGCGTCTCTGAAAGGGAACATCCGATAACGAGCCGCGACCGTATGGGAGCGGTGAACACCAGTTAACAGTATCACTTCTCCCGCCGTTCCGTCGCGGGTATACTGCGAGCTTAGAGGTTGACCCACCATCCCGTCGAGGGCGATCCGGTATGAGCGTCCTGATTCACGACCCGCATCTGGCACGGGACTACACCAATCAGCGACAGCTGAAAGGCCTCGACAGATACGATGAAGTGTGGGACGGAGTGACCGTCGTCATGCCGCTGCCGACTATCGACCACCAGAAATCGCCGTCCGCATCTCCGGCATCGTCCTTGCCGGGTTTGACTTTCGTGAGCCGCCACACATTTTCGCGGGCGTTAACGTCAGCGACTATGTCGCTGGCTGGACCAAGAACTTCCGCTGCCCGGACGTGGCAGTGTTTCCGGAACACACGACCGCCGTCAACTGCGACACACATTGGTGCGGCGGACCCGATTTCCTGATCGAGATCGCCAGCCCGGACGACCACTGCAGAGAAAAGTTACCATTCTACGCGTCAGTTCGCACCGGCGAGGTTCTCATCATCGGCAGTGAACCTTGGCAGATCGAGCAGTACACGAACCAGAACGGCACGATGCAATTGGCGAGCGTGTGCACACCCGCATCCTCAGCGGCATTGACCAGCGTGACGATGCCGTTTACGTTCCGTCTGGTTCCCGGCAGCCCGCGGCCACTGATCGAGTTGACGCATGTTCCCACCGGGGAAACGTGGCAGATTTGAATCACGAAGGAGCAGTTAGCATGAACGCAATTGCAAATGTTGCACCAACGAACACAGTGCCGATGACGGCCGAGGAGTTCAGCCGGTCGCACGAGAACAATCGCGCCGAACTGGTTAATGGAGTTGTCGAGGAGTTGCCCATGCCTCGGAATAAACACGGCTACATCTGCAATCTGCTCGCGTTCTTTCTGACCGAGTTTGTCAGGAAGAATGATCGCGGGCGCATCATGTCGAACGACAGTTTCATCCAGACCCGCACAAACCCGGACACGATACGCGGCCCCGACATTTCGTACTTCTCTTACGACCGCATGCCTAAAGGGCACGTTCCTGACGGCCTCTCCCCCCGTATTCCCGATTTGGTCGTCGAAGTCCGTTCGCCATCGGATCGCTGGAGCAAAGTAGCCGCGAAGGCGATGGAGTATCTCGAAGCAGGCGTTCGCGTTGTCATTATTCTCGATCCGGCAACGGCCACCGCATGTGTGCACCGGGCCGATGAGATTCAGCAGATCTTCGACAACGGCGATGAACTGGTCCTCGCGGATGTGCTGCCAGGATTTGCGGTGCCGGTACGGCAGTTGTTTGAGGGGTGATGCTTCTGGTCCAGTATCGCATGCGGCCGCGGCTTAAGATCGCTGCGGCACGATACGATGTGAATTCGTGCATCCCGCCGGGATGCACGCTAAACGTGAATGATCAACGATCATACGTTTGCGATGGTCGCTCACTTTCGATTTCTACTCCGGCTCGGCTACCGCGCGCATGTACCGTGCGAGGAACAGTTGCACGGCCTGGATGGTCTGCCATTCGCCGAAATTCAGGCGGACGACGTTGCCGTCCT
>JBBQII010000572.1:0-3334 GCA_038324795.1 Gemmatales bacterium | reverse complement strand
GACTGTCGAGGTCCATGCAGCAATTCCTTGAACCAACCGCAGGCAGGGAGTAGCATAAGGCTTTCTCTGTCGTAAGCAACGGACCAACTCTCCTGTCCGCTCGGCTGCGGGGCCGGTAGTCGTCATGCGCGATCACGTTTGCTTCTCACTCAACGGCCGGGAACGCACGGTTCACGGGCGCGACGTGTTCCTGACTGTCAGCGATTACCTGCGCGGTCCCTGCCAGGCCGCGGGCACAAAGGTCGTCTGTGCGGAAGGCGACTGCGGCGCCTGTACAGTCCTTGTCAATCGCGGGAACGGCTTCGTACCGATCGATTCGTGCATCCAGTTCGTTCATCAGATCGACGGCGCGCAGGTCATGACCGTCGAAGGACTCAGTGCGACCAACGAACTTCATCCGGTGCAGCAGGCGCTGATCGATCATCATGGCTCGCAATGCGGTTACTGCACACCGGGTTTCGTGATGGCCCTGGCTGGTTGGAAGGAAGCTGGCTGCCCCGTCGATGCCGCATCGCCGCGGATTTCGCTGACCGGCAACCTTTGCCGTTGCACAGGGTACACGGCCATCTTTGCCGCGGCCGACCAGATTCGCCGCATGCCGGCGTCGCCCTTGGCTGAACGATACCCGCGGCACTCGTTCGCGACCGATGCGCTGCGCGTCGAAGCCGATGGGCGAACCGTTTTCATGCCGACTACGCTGGCGGATGCAATCGCCTTCAAGCAGCGGCACCCCGAGGCACAGATCGTGGCCGGGGCGACGGAGTTGGGCGTCTGGCGCAACAAGCGCGGCTTCGAGCCGGCGCATCTGCTGAATCTTTCGCGTCTCGCGGAACTGGATGGCGTCACACTGACCGACTCGGCCATCAGCATCGGTGCGAACGCGACCTGGACACAGATCGAGCCGATCGCGAAGCAGGCCCTTCCCGAGTTCCACAAGATCATCGAGCGCTTTGGTTCGCCGCAGATTCGCAACGCAGGAACGCTCGCCGGCAACGTCGCCAACGGTTCGCCGATCGCCGACTCGCTGGCACTGCTGTTCGTGTTGGATGCAACGATCGAGATTGCCGGCCCGACCGGGCAACGGCGACGGTCGATCAACGGCTTCTACACCGGCTACAAGAAGAAGGATCTCGCGCCCGATGAACTGATCTCGCGCATCGTGATTCCATTGCCCGCCCCCGGCGACCGCATGCGGTTGATCAAGGTGTCACGCCGTTGGGACATGGATATCGCCAGCTTCGGCGCGGCCATTCTCATCCGCGAAGAAGCGGGCGTCATCAACCATGCGGCCGTGGCGTTTACGGGAGTCGCATCCACCGTCGTTCGGTTGCCGACCGTGGAAGCCGCTCTCGTCGGTAAACCGATGAGTGAGGAAACCTTCCGGAAGGCAGGCAAGGCAGCGCGGGCCGCGATTCGCCCGATCGACGACGTGCGAGGCTCGGCCGAGTTCCGCCTTCAGTTGGCCGAGAATGCACTGTTGAAGTTCTACTGGACGGAGTACGAGCGGAGCCCGGGCGTTATTGGCAGTCATGAAATCAAAGCCACGGCTGAAGTCAGGAATTGACTCCGTGTTCAATGGGATTTCCAATCTGTGGCCCGGCAGATTGATTGTCTCACAATTTGGGCGCGAGTCTCACGGTTTGGCGCGAGTCTCCCCTAGGGTGGCAAGGTCGTGAGACAAGCGGAGCAGCGAAGGGTATTGAGGAGCCATACCATGGCCACGGGACTATCGGTTGCCCACGACTCGGCCACGCAGCACGTTCGCGGTGAGGCGGTCTATATCGACGACATGACGCCCCTGCGCGGGGAGTTGCGCGTTGATGTGGTCGGCAGCAGTGTCGCGCATGGCCTTATTGTCAAAGTCGACATCGATGCCGCGAACGAGTTACCGGGGATCGTCGGCATCTACACCTGGGCCGATGTGCCGGGCGACAACCACTTCGGGCCGATCTTTCATGATGAAGAACTGCTTGTTCGCAGCGAAGTCTCCTTCTGCGGTCAACCGATCGTGGCCATCGCCGGCGAGTCGATCGAAGCGATCGCGGCAGCGAAGAAGCTGATCCACATCGAAATTGAACCACTGCCGGCCGTGCTGTCGATCGAGCAGGCGATTGCCGCGCAGGCCTTCATCGGCCCGAGCCGGCAGATCCGTCGCGGGAATGCGGATGCGGCGCTGGCTGCGGCCCCGCACCGGTTGGCGGGCCACCTGCGCATCGGCGGGCAGGAGCATTTCTATCTTGAAACGCAGGCCGCCGTTGCCGTGCCGGGCGAGAACGGCGAGATCACCGTTCATTCATCCACACAGAACCCGAGCGAAATCCAGGCCGTGGTCGCCCGCTGCCTGGGGTTGGACTATGCGCAGGTCATCTGCATCTGCAAGCGCATGGGCGGCGGCTTCGGCGGCAAGGAAACGCAGGCGGCGCTGCCGAGCATCCTGGCCGCGCTGGTGGCCCACAAGACGCGGCGCTCGGCCCGCATCGTCTTCGGGCATGAGCAGGACTTTCAACTGACCGGCAAACGGCACCCGTACCTCGCGCGCTGGGAGATCGGCTTCACCGACGATGGCCGGATCGTCGCGCTCAAGAGCGATTACTACTCGAACGGCGGCTTCTCGGCCGATCTGTCGCTGGCGATCATGGAACGCACGCTGCTGCACTCGGACAACGCGTACTTCATCCCGAACATCGCGGTAACGGGCACCGTGTGCCGCACGAATCTGGCGTCGAACACGGCCTTTCGTGGTTTCGGCGGGCCGCAGGGCGTTGCGATGATCGAGAATGCTATCGAGGAGATCGCACGCGTTCTGCATGTCGATCCGATCATTATCCGGCAGCGCAACTGCTACGGCGTCGACAGCAACAACGTCACGCCGTACGGACAGGCGGTCCGCCACAATGTGCTGCCGACAATCATCAGCAAGCTGGTCGGAGACTGCCGGTACCATGAACGCGCGAAGGCGGTCATCGCTTTCAACAACCGGTCGCGGGCACACCTGCGCGGCATCGCGCTGACACCCGTGAAGTTCGGCATCAGCTTCACACGTCGGACGCTGAACCAGGGGAATGCCCTCGTCAACATCTACCTGGATGGCACGGTGCAAGTCTCGACGGGCGGCACTGAGATGGGGCAGGGGCTGAACATCAAGATCGCGCAGGTGGTCGCCGGTGCGCTGGGCATCCCGGTGCATGACGTGCGCGTGATGGCGACTTCCACCGAGAAGAACAACAACACTTCACCCACGGCCGCGTCCGCCAGCACTGACCTGAACGGCACCGCCGCGTTGCGGGCGGCCGAGATGCTGCGCGAACGGCTGGCAGCCGTCGGGGCGCGCATG
>JBBQII010000571.1:0-3335 GCA_038324795.1 Gemmatales bacterium | reverse complement strand
CTCGCGCGTGTGTCGCTGTTCCAGAACCGCTTTGCGAAGGCGATCATCGAAAGCCTCGACGCCATTCCGATCGACAACAAGGGTTTCAGCAAGGACGGTGTGAAGGCAACGCTGGACGTTCTCCACCGCGGCAAGGCGATTCTCGTCTTCCCCGAGGGCGAACGCACCCACGATGGCAGCATCATCCCCTTTAAGCCGGGTGTGTCGCTGCTGGTCAAGAAGGTGGAGTGCCCCATTGTGCCGGTCGGCATCGTCGGCGCGTTCGAGGCTCTGTCGCGCTCGGCACGCTTACCCGCGTTCGCGCCATTATTCCTGCGTTCCGGTGCCGCAACCATCGCTCTGTCGATCGGCAAGCCGATCCTGCCCGGCGAAGTGAAGGGGATGAATCGTGATGAAATGATGAAACATCTGCACACGGCTGTCGTCGCGGAGTATCAGCGTGCCCAACGCATCCGCCGACAACCGCGCGGCGGTCGATCGGTGCCGTTCCGGGATATGCACCCGGCGACCGGTGCCTGAAAAGCCGTCACAACTCGGTTGACGGGAAACCCGTCAACCGATCACGCTTGCCCGAGTCCGCTGCCGGAAACGCCCGCGTTCGACGTCATCCACCACATCAGCTCGATGAATGTGCCGAAACTCTCGACACCGTCCTCGCCCATCAGTCGTGAATTGTCGGCAAACACTGTCGGAAATATCGTGGAGCAAATCACCTGAAATCAGGAACTCGTCGACGGGGCGCGAGTTGTTGTATGCTACTTTTTCATTGCGGGCTCCATGTCTCGAAAACCCGTCAATGACATTCGTACGCTCGCATCACTCAGGGAGTTGACACTCCCCGCTCGCCCATGGACCGACATGTCGAATTGCGACAAAGGCATTGTCATGAACGCCGTCTCGACCTGCCCGGAAGCGGAAACGTTGCGGCAGTATCTGCTGGGGACGCTGACCGACGCACTCGCGCAGTCGACGCGGGGCCACGTCACCACTTGTCTGGCCTGCTCTCACAGGATTGATGAGCTTCGGCTGCACGATCCGCTGTTGAACTATCAACACCATTCGCATTCTCTCAGTCATTATGGCAACGCGGCCAACGCGGAATCGTCCTGCGATCGCCGCGGCGGATCGACCGTTACGGAATCGTATGCCCCGGGCAGTCCCATTCATACGCTGGTGCAGGAAGACGCGCAGCCGTACGACCCGGCCATCTACGATCGCGCCGGTTTGTTGCCCCCACAGAATTCGGACGAGATTGGCGTGCTCGGCAAGTACCGCGTTCTGAAGGTCCTCGGGGCCGGGGGCATGGGCACCGTCTATCTCGCGCAAGACACGGACTTGAACCGACACGTCGCACTGAAGTGCATGAAGCCCGTCATTGCCCGCTTCGAGGATGCCCGCAAACGCTTCCTCCGTGAAGCCCGCGCGATCGCTTCGTTCCAGCATGATCATATCGTGCCGATCTACCACGTTGGGGAAGAGAACGGCATCCCGTACCTGGCGATGCCGCTGTTGCTGGGCAATTCGCTCGACCAGCAACTTGTTGGCCACAGCGATCCACTGCCCGTGGCGGAAGTTGTCCGCATCGGCCGCGAAATCGCCGAGGGGCTCGCAGCCGCCCATGCCCACGGGCTTATCCATCGCGATATCAAGCCGGCCAACATCTGGCTGGAGGAATCCAACATACCGGGTGCCCCCGGTCGGGTGAAGATCCTCGACTTCGGCCTCGCCCGTTCGCTTCACGAACACTCGCATCTGACCCGCAGCGGCGTCATCGTGGGCACGCCCGCCTACATGTCGCCCGAGCAGGCCCGCGGCACCGAGATCGATACGCGCAGCGACCTGTTCAGCCTCGGGATCGTGCTGTACCGCCTCGCGGTCGGCAGGCTGCCGTTCGATGGTCCGTCAGTGATGGCCGTCCTCAGTGCGCTGGCGATCGAGAAGCCCGAATCGGTGCAGGCGCTGAACCCGGCTGTTCCAACACCGTTGGCGGACTTGATCGAACAGCTCCTCGCGAAGAAGGCTGCCGACCGCCCGGCCACGGCCCAGCAGGTAGTAGTGACGCTGCAGCAGATCTACCGGCAGGCGACAACCGATCACATCACCCCGCTACCGGCCTTGCCTGTGCCCGCACAGCCTGCGGGCTCGTGGCTGCCGCTTGTTTCCGGTGTCGCGGCGGCGGTCCTGGCGATCGTCCTTTTGATCGCCGGCAGGGAGCAGCCGACTGTACCGCGTCGCGCGCACGAGGCAACCGACCCGGCGCTGGCCGGCAAGGAAAAATCGCTTGTGGAGAAACCGCAGGAGATCCTCACGCTGTTCGGCGACCATCTTCAGCAGAACGGCGGCCGCATCCAGGAGATCGAAGTATCACCGGACGGCAAGCGCGTTGCCAGCTACGCGGCGCACGACCGCTTCGTGCGAATTTGGGCGGCCGAGGATCGCCGGCTGATCGCGGAGATCGACATGGCCGGCGCAAGCGTCTGTTCGCTTGTGTTCTCCCGCGATGCGAAGCTGTTGGCGATCGGCACTTCGCACGACATGCGGCTTTTCGCGATAAATCAGCCCGCGCAGCCGCGTGTGACCGCGGCCTTCAACGGCCCGGTACGCACGATCCGTTTTTCCGCAGACGGCAGGCTGCTGGCCGCGGCCGACGACCATTCCGAACTTTCGCTGTGGGACGTCGACAGCGACACGGAACTTCGCCGCTGGCACTTCGCCGGACCTGTCGCATCACTCGCGATCACCAGTGACGGGCGCTATCTGGCGACCGGCCTGGGCAATGGCTCGACCCAGTTGCTGCAGGTGCCGCGCCGCAACGCTCCCTGAATCGCTCGACAATTCGACCCGCATGCGCTACAACCAACAGCATGCCGTTCACACTGGCCCGGCCCGACCTACTGGCATTGCTGGCGCTGCTTCCCGCGGCTGCGCTGCTGTTTGCTCATGCGCGCCGGCAACGACGGCGCGCACTCGCAACGCTTGGCAGCGTCACCCTGTTGCGAAACCAGTTTGAGGGCATTCCCGCTCGCCGAGGCCGTTCGCGGTTGCTGGTTCTGCTCTCGTTGAGTTTGATCATCGTCGCGCTGGCGGGTCCTCGCTGGGGCGTCGGCGATCCGGGGATCATCCGCGGTCGAGACCTCATGATCTCGATCGACCTGAGCAAAAGCATGCTGGCCGACGATATGCGCGATCCGGCCGGCGAACGGGCACAACGCTGGCAGGCCGCGAAGCGAAGCGTGCGAGAACTGGTGGAATCGATCCGCCAGCGCGGTGGGCATCGCGTGGGATTGGTCTTGTTCGCGGGGCGGCCGTGGGTCGTCTGCCCGCTGACATCGGAC
>JBBQII010000570.1:0-3337 GCA_038324795.1 Gemmatales bacterium | reverse complement strand
CAACAGCCCCGCGACGGAATAAAGTTCCTTGGTGGGCCGGCCGAGCACCACATGGAAGTTCTCCCCGTGCTCGCGAACCGGCATGAGGTGCAGCAAGGTATGCCGAAAGAGACTCTGCCAACCCGCATCGATGTGTTTGCGTCCCAAAGGCGGAATGATCCCATCGAACGGGTCAAACAGCCGGCCTTGTCGCGGATCGACGGAATAGCGCATTGTAATCATAACTCCATGACTGGCATGGTGTTATGATACAACAATCGCCACCACGAGTCCAGTCGGAAATGACGTAATATCAGTAAAAACAACAGGTTATAGCAAAGCCGACTTTTGTCGGCGGCGTCCATATTGGTCTCATTTTCGCCGAGAAAGACTCTCCGCACCAGATCATTCCGTCGGAGGAAAGACGATGTTCGCACGCACAATGATTGCCGGGTTGCTCGCGGGAAGCATTACCCTCATCACGCAGGCAGCCGACTGGCCGCAGTTCCGCGGGCCCAACGGCAGCGGCGTCTCGACCGAGAAGGAACTGCCCAGCGAATGGAGCAGCGAACAGAACCTCAAGTGGAAAACACCAATCCCCGGTGTGGGCTGGTCTGCCCCGATCGTCGTCGGCGACAAGATCTTCGTCACCACGGCGGTAACTGACAAGCAGAACAAGCCGAAGCCCGGTGGCGGCACCAAGGGCGGTGGCTTCAAGGGCGGCCCCGGCGGCGGCTTCGGCGGCAAACGAGCCGCGCCGATGGTCACCTACAAGTTCGAGGTGCTCTGCCTGGATCGCAACACCGGCAAACAACTCTGGAGCCAGACGGCGCTGGAAGGCAAGCCGACCATCCCGACACACGGCAGCAACACCTACGCCACTGAAACCCCGGTGACTGACGGCAAGAATGTGTTCGACTACTTCGGCATGCACGGGCTGTATTGCTACGATCTCGATGGCGAACTCGTCTGGAAGAAAGACCTCGGCACCTTCCCGATGGTGGCCGGGTGGGGCACTGCCAGTTCCCCCGTCCTGGATGGGGATCGGTTGTTCATTCAGTGCGACAACGAAGAAAATTCGTTCCTGATCGCGCTCGACAAGAAGACCGGGAAGGAGCTTTGGAAAGAGGCACGCGGCGGACGCTCATCCTGGGCAACGCCGTTGGTCTGGAAGAACAAGGATCGCACCGAAATCGTGGCCAGCGGCCGCAAGGTACGCTCATACGACCCGGTCACGGGCAAGCAATTGTGGGAATTGAACATCGGCGGACAAGCGTCGTCTTCCCCGGTGGGCACGAACGAGTTCTTGTACGTCGGCTCCGGACAGGGCCGCGGCGGCAACGAGTCGGGCGGCGGGGCGCTGTTCGCCGTCAAAGCTGGGGCATCGGGCGATGTGACGCCGGAGAACGGCAAGACGTCGAGCGCGGGCGTTGCCTGGGTCCAGTCGCGCGGCGGGCCTGAGATGGCTTCGCCGCTAGTGTACCAGGACTGCGTTTACATCTTCGCCCGCAACGGTGGTTTGGTCATTTGCTACGAAGCGAAGACGGGCACGCCCGCCTACACGAAGGAACGGATCACCGGGGCGCGGGCGTTCTGGTCGTCACCGTGGGCGCACGATGGCAAGATCTACTGCGTGGATGAAGACGGGCAGACGTTCGTGCTGCAGGCCGGGGCCGAGTTTAAGCTGCTCGGCAAGAACAGCCTGAAAGAGATGTTCTGGTCCACCCCCGCGATCGCCGGCAACGCGATCCTGCTGCGCGGTGTGGACAATCTTTACTGTATTCGCAAGTGACCGGGCTATTGGCCGACCACGGTGAGCGCGTTGCGCAGCGGCGAGCTGCTGACGCGCATGATCCCTTCGAACGGGGTGTTCAACTCGAGCATCAGAAAGATCGCTCCGGCGACCGATAAGGCCGACACGGCCAGCACGATGACGACGGTGGCGTTTCCAGGTGCCAAAATCCCGTACCCGGCAAATAGCACCGTCAGCCAGACCGTCAGCACCGCCATGAACGGCAACGACAGCGGGTTTTCCTGCTTGGCGACCAGCCGCAGGCGTTCGCGCGCCAGTTGCGCGGTCATCTCAAGGGCCTTCGCTTTGTTGTCGCGCTGTTCATCGGTTGTCGTCGGGATCATGACGATCCGCGTATATAGCAGTTCCAAGGGTGCCTTGGCCTCGATCGGCGTCACGTCCGTCGGGGCTTGGCTGCTCCCCGGCCACATGCTGTCGATCGTCGCCGCGGTTGCGATTTTCAATGCGCCTCGGCCATCTTTCCCGGCATCGCCCATGCGGTGCAGGGCACGATCCAGCAGTACAACGTCGGCCGCCATTTCCTGGACCGACGCGGACTGCGCGTCGAAGTTGCTTTTCGCAGTCGCCACCAGCATGCCAAGAACGAGGGCGGAGAGGGTTGCGATCACTCCCATGCCGAGTTTCACAACATCGCGGGAATCGGAGCACAAGTGATGGTCCGGTAGAAAGCGCTTGCCGAAGATCGCCAGCACAGCCGCCGCAACGCTGCTGCCGAAAACGATGCCGGCGATGGCAATGGAACTCATGAAAAGTCCTTTAGTCATGTGAGAAGGGATAAGCATGGACGATGGAGATGGGAAAAGCAAACCGAATCAAGATGCTCGCAAAGCGAGGCCAAGCTACCGAACATGGGGCAATTCGGATAGACTGACCGTGTACCGTTTTTTGTTCTGGGGCCGCAGACATGGCGGGTCAACTTCTTGTCGTCAATGCCGGGTCGTCAAGCCTGAAGGTCGCGGTGTTCGACAATCAGGCCCGCGTGATGGCCGCGCAGGTCGATGGCATCGGCACGCCGCATGCGCGGATTAAAACAGTCGGTGCCTCACCGGTTGATGAGGCATGGACAGGCGATGCAGTCACCGCGCTGCGGGACGTTGCCGACCGGCTGAAGCTGCAATGCCCGGCCGCGATCGGCCATCGCGTTGTCCACGGTGGCGTGCGTTTAGCCGGGCCGGTGTTGATAGATGCGGCCGTGCGCCGCGAGTTGGAAGAACTGGTCCCGCTCGCGCCGCTGCATCAGCCGGCCAGTCTCGCGGGGATCGACATGGCCGGGCGGTTGTACCCGGGCGTGCCGCAGGTTGCGTGCTTCGATACGGCATTCCACCACAGTCGGGGCTTCACGCGCGAGTGCACTGCCCTGCCCCGCGATTACTACGACGCGGGTATCCGCCGGTACGGCTTTCACGGTCTGTCGTACGAGTATCTCGCGCGCGATCCTCGGGTCGCGGCCGGGCGCTCGATCGCCGCCCATCTCGGCAACGGGGCCAGCCTGTGTGCGATGCTCGACGGCAAGTCGGTCGACACCACGATGAGCTTCAGCGTCCT
>JBBQII010000569.1:0-3342 GCA_038324795.1 Gemmatales bacterium | reverse complement strand
GGTGGAAGCCGCTGAACCACAGGCCGTTGTAAATAAGGTCCGCGTACTCCTGCGACACCATCGTTTTGAAGCGCACGGCCTGCTTGCTCAGGCACAGCGTTTCCAGTTCGCGGTGGGCTTCATGCAGCACGACCGCCCCGGGGGCTTCGTACACTTCGCGCGACTTGATCCCCACCAGACGGTTCTCGACATGGTCGATCCGGCCGATGCCATGTTTACCGGCAATGACGTTGAGCCGTTCGATCAACGGCACGCCTTCCATCTTGTTGCCGTTCAGGCCCACGGGTACGCCGTGTTCCCATTCGATTTCAATGTACTCCAGCTCGTTCGGTGCCTTGAGCGGGTTGGTGGTCCAGGCGTAGGCCTCTTCCGGCGGCTCGTCCCACGGGTCTTCGAGCAGGCCCGCTTCGACCGATCGGCCGAACAGGTTCTGGTCGATCGAGTACGGGCTTTCCGGCTTCGCTTCCACCGGGATGTTGTGCTGCCGGCAATACTCGATCGACTGCGGTCGGGTCAGCGACCATTCACGCACGGGGGCGACGATCTTCAGGTCGGGGGCCAGCGTCTGGAAGGTGACGTCGAAGCGCACCTGGTCGTTGCCCTTGCCGGTGCAGCCGTGGGCGACCGCTTTCGCGCCGTGCTGGCGGGCGACATCGACCATCAGCTTGGCGATCAGCGGTCGGCCGAGCGCCGTGGCAAGCGGGTACTTGCCTTCGTAGAGAGCCCCGGCCATCAGGGCCGGGAAGACGAAATGATCGACGAACAACGCGCGGGCATCCTCGGCAATCGCGTCGACCGCTCCGGTCTTCAAGGCTTTCTCGCGGATCTTCTGGATGTCGTCGCCCTGGCCCAGGTCGCAGGTGTAGGTGATGACATCGAAGCCGTACTTTTCCTTGATCCAGGGGACCATCACGGAAGTGTCGAGCCCGCCGGAGTAAGCCAGGATGATCTTGTCTGCCACGGTGTGATTCTCTCGTGTGACGCCGCAAGCGGCGGTCATGGGTGTATGATGTTCGGTATACGCGTGGAGAATTGATCGTGAACTCGCCGGGCCGATTTCTACTGCGAATCCCCCTGCGGTTCCGCGAGGAACTGGAAGATAACGCCCGCACGACTGCACCCAACGAATGCTGCGGCCTGCTGGCGGGGGTGATTCACGAAGGCGTTGGCACCGTCAGCGCTCACTACCCACTTTCAAACAGCTTGGCGAGCGAAACCGAGTTCCTGTCCGAACCAACGGAAATGCTGGCTGCTGTGAAGGACATGCGGAAAAAGGGAATCGATGTGCTGGCCGTGTACCACTCGCACCCCACGAGTGCGCCGGTCCCCAGCCGCAAGGACTTGGAACGCAACTACAGCGAGGCGGCGATGAACCTGATCATAGGACCAGACTTCAGCGAGATTCGCGGCTGGTGGCTGATGGGGCAGAGCTACGAGCCGGCGGAGTTTGAGTGGTTTAGCATCTGATGATCAAATTGATGGCGTGATTGGGAATGGGATGAAGTAACGAAAACCCGCACTGAACGGCATGGAATCCGTTACCGTGCGTGTTAAGCTACCCAGAGGTAACTGTTCGGGACGTCCGCCAATGCTACCATCCTTCAACGATGATGGATGCTTGCCACCTGGTGTACATGGTGCGAGCCTTCATGAAATCGACGAACGGTTCGGAATCGAATCCGAACTTCGTCGTGCTGAGATGGAATCGTTGCGGTGGTTGGTCGATTTGGCAATGAAAGCAGGCGTACAACGTATCGTAATCGACGGGAGCTTCGTCACTGACGTCTATGAGCCAGATGATATCGATTGCGCATTGTTGATCGGTGATGACTACCCGAAGGATTCGATTGCCGATGCCGAACTTCAGAATGTATTGCCCTTTGTGCAGGCGTCACTCCTCACCGATCTCGCCTTCCGGCATTACGTGACTGACCGTTATGCAACGGACAGACGTGGCATTCCCAAAGGCGTCGTCGAGGTACTCAAATGACATTGCGAAGCAAACGTGAAGTTCAAGTGACACGTCAGAAAATAGACGACCTTGAGCGACTATTCGAATCAACTCGCGCCGATTCGATTCAGAACGACCATCAACGTGAGCTCACCCTCCGGTCGATTCGAAAGACGATCAATGCCATGCGGGAAGAAGTATGCCGCTTCGAGGCCCGTGCTGGCACAGTTGAGACCACGACGTGAGTGGGCCTTTCCTCCTGATCTTCGACGAAGTCGAAGTCCACGACTCCTGCGTGCCATTTGAAGTGTTCTCGGTCGCCAATCGATTCGCGGAACTTCCCGCATCCCATGTTCTGACCGCGGCGGAGAAGCGGCGGCGAGGTAGCCCTAAAGACCGCTGCCCAAATTGAATACCCTTTGGAATGAGGCAATCCGATGAAGACTCTCCCACTTCTGATTCCTGCCTTTTTGCTCGGCATCGGTGTGTCGCCCGCGCACGCGGCCGATCCGTTGCCGTGGATTGTCGTGTCGAAGGACAAGACGGGGTTCACCGAAGAACAGTCCGGCAAGAAGTTCACCCCCTGGGGCTTCAACTACGACCATGATTCCCAGGGCCGGCTGATCGAGGATTACTGGAGTACCGAATGGCCCACCGTCGAGACGCACTTCGGCCAGATGAAGAAGCTGGGCGCCAACGTCGTCCGGGTTCATCTGCAACTCGGCCAGTTCATGGAAGGGCCCGACAAGCCGAACCGGAAGTCACTTGATCAACTCGGCAAGTTACTCGCCCTGGCCGAGAAGGAACGCCTGTATCTCGATCTCACCGGGTTGGGCTGCTACCACAAGAAGGACGTGCCCGAATGGTACGACAAGCTGACCGAGAAGGATCGCTGGGAAGTGCAGGCCCGGTTCTGGCAGGCGATTGCCGGCAAGTGCAAGGACAGCTCGGCCGTCTTCTGTTACGACCTGATGAATGAGCCCGTCGTACCGGGCGGCCGACGCGAGGACGGCGACTGGCTGGGGCCGGCCTTCGGCGGCAAACATTTCGTTCAGTCGATCTCGCTTGACCAGAAAGATCGGCCGCGACCTGAGATCGCCCGCCAGTGGATCAAGCAACTGGTCGCTGCCATTCGGGAACATGACAAACGCCACCTGATCACCGTCGGCCTCGTCGATTGGAGCCTCGATTATTCCGGCCTGACATCCGGCTTCGTGCCGACCAAGGTGACCGACGATCTCGATTTCGTCGCGGTGCACCTGTATCCCAAGTCAGGCAAGTTGAAGGAGGCAATGGAAACGCTCGAAGGCTTCGCCGTCGGCAAGCCGATCGTCATCGAAGAAACGTTCCCGCTCACCTGTTCGCCGAAAGAGCTTGAAGAGTTCATCGAT
>JBBQII010000568.1:0-3342 GCA_038324795.1 Gemmatales bacterium | reverse complement strand
TCGATCAGCGTACCGCTGGCCGCCTTGGCATCGGGCCCCAAGTTAGCCAGCTTCTCGATCGCATCGAGCCGGATCTTCTGATCCTTCGACCGCACGGCTTTCGTCAGCGGCTCAAGCGCTTTCATGGCCGCATCACGGTCTTCCGCGTTCATCGCTTCCTTGATGCCTTCCAGCGATCGTTTCGCCACGGCGCGCACGTCTTCATCCGAGTCGTTCAGTGCCTGAGTCAGTGCGGGGATGGCGTCTTTGGCCTTCGATTTGAGCTTTCCCAGCTCTTTCGCGGCCTTCAGACGGGTAATCTCGTCTTTGTCTTTCAGTTGACCGATCAGGTCAGACACATCGTCTGCCCGGACGACCATCTGTAGGAATGAGAACGCGCAGAGGAGCGCGAAGAAACGAATCGGAAGGGAGGGCATGGCGAACTCCGAGGGGTGATGAGAAAATTCTAATCGCCGGTGCCGGCATGTCAATGATAATTTTCTGCCGTGGCGCGTTCATGCATTTGCACATTCTTCAAATCCTCCATTCCCTCCCGCGAAGAACCTCCTGTACGGCCGCCATGGGCGCGGCATCACGAAGGGTAATCAATCGGGGGATGCGACCATGGTGAAGAAACTGGTGATTGTTGCCGTTGTCGGGCTGGTGGGCCTGTACGCGGTTGGCAGTACGAAGGTGGGCAGCCACTTCAAGGCATGGGCGGCGCGGGTGAATACGTCGCTCGAAGACCGGGTGACGCCCGAAGCGGAACTGGCCCGCATCAAGCATGAAGTCGGCCAGCTCGATGGCGACATCGATCACGTGAAGGGCGATCTGGCGGAGGCCAACGTCAACGCCCGGCTGCTTCGCCGTGAGGTCGACGAAGTCCGCTCGCAGATCAAGGAAAATGATGCCCTGCTCCGCAAGCATGGCGAAGTGATCAAGGCCGCCAGCGAAGGGGACCAGATCCAGTGGGGCGTCCGGGCGGTCAGCTACATCAGCGCGAAGGAGTTGCTGATGAGCGAAGTGAAGCGGTACAACGATCTGAAGGCACGCGGGAAGATCCGCGAGCAGGCGCTGGCCACGCAGGAACAGACGCGTGACCTGGTTGAACAGCAACTGAATGAAATGCTTCGCCAGAAGGATGAGTTGGCGAGTGCCGTCTCCGAAATGGAAGCGGAGATCAAGCTGGCCGGGGTCGAGCAGATCCGCAGCAAGTACCAGAACGACGGTACGCGGATGGGCGAGATCAAGACGTCGCTGGCCGACCTGCGCAAGCGGCTCATGATTCAGCGTGAAAAGCTGCAGATGACGGAAACGTACACCCGCAGCCCGGCGGCCGACAAGAGTGTCGACGAGATCCTGGCCGGCACCAACGGACCGGCGCCGACGCACAATGAAGTGAAGATCATCGGCCGCGACAAGTAAGGGAAGGAGCGCCGCGACATGACCGAAGCCGCGGCCAAACGCAACATCCTGTGGATTGACGGGGTCGGTGCCTGGCTGGTCTGTCTGCCGTCATCCGTGACGTTCGGACAGGCCGGCGATGCCGCCGGCCCCGTCGACGTGCCTCTGCTGGCGGACGTGTCGCGCATCCACGCGACACTGACGCGCGAAGAAGAAGGCTACCTGCTCGAATCGACCCGCGATACGGCCGTGAATGGCCAGACGATCACGCGGACGATCCTGCGGCCGGGCGACGAGATTCGCCTGGGAAGCTGCCGGTTGCGGTTCACGCTGCCGGTTCCCGGATGCCTGACCGCGACGCTGACGATGGAAAACGGCCGACGCCTCCCGTACGCGGTGGATGGCATCGTGCTGATGGCGGACATGGTCGTGATGGGCGACGGCAGTGCCGTCCACGTGCCGCTGCCCGCGGTGGCCCCGCCGGTGTATCTGGTTCGCCAGAAGGATCGGCTGGGCCTCCGCTGGCAGGGGCCGTTCACGATCGACGGTGTGGAACAGCGCGATCGGGCAGCGTTGCCCGATCAGGCCCGTGTGAGCGGGCCCGACTTCTCCTTCGCCCTTGAACCGCTGCGCAAGCCCGATGCCCGCAGCACGCCCGGGAGTCGCTGATGAAGTTCACCTACCGCTGGGGCGATCGGCCGCTCGACGGCTACACTCTGAAGCGCGGGCTTGGCTCGGGCGGCTTCGGCGAAGTCTACTATGCCCTCAGCGATGGCGGCAAAGACGTCGCGCTGAAGCTGATCCGCGGCCACAGCGACATCGAACTGCGCGGCATCACCAACTGCTTGAACTTCAAGCACCCCAACCTCGTCCACCTCTACGATCTGCGGACCGACGGCCAGGGCCAGCGCTGGCTGGTGATGGAGTACATCGCCGGGGAGCCGCTCAACGCGATCCTGGGCCGGCATCGCCGGGGGCTGCCGGTGGACGAGGCCCGCCGGTACTTCATGCAGGTAGCCCGCGCGGTTGCGTATCTGCACGATCACGGTGTCATCCACCGCGACATCAAGCCGGCCAACCTGTTCGTTGAAGAAGGCCGCATCAAGCTGGGCGACTACGGGCTGAGCAAGTCGGTCGGCCAGAGTGCGCACAGCCAGTCGTCCAACGTCGGCACCATTCACTACATGGCTCCCGAAGTCGCGGGCGGCAACTACTCGAAGCAGATCGACATCTACGCCTGCGGCGTGATGCTCTACGAGATGCTGACGGGCGAGCTTCCTTTCCAGGGCGAAACCTGGGCCGAGATCGCGTTGAAGCATCAGACAGACACGCCAGACCTTCGCAACATCCCGGCCGGGTACGCGGCCGTGCTGGAGCAGGCGCTGAACAAACGAGCCGAGCGCCGCTTCGCCGACATGAATGCGATGATCGACGCCGTTCAGGCGATCGACCAGCCTGGCGCGCGACCCACGCCGACACCGATGCCGGTGCGTGTCCGCGACGAGCGCCGGACGCTGGAGTCGTTGTCGCCGCCGGGCGAAGGCCGGCATCGGTTGTGGAGTACGCTGGCCGGGTCGCTGCTGGCGGCACCGCTGGTCGCGGTACCGACGACGGCGATCTGGGCGGTCGTCACCGGCTATGTGCATTGGGGCCAGCTTGGCGTCCTGATGTTGCTGATGATCGCCACTTCATGGGCCGTGCTGATCGCAACCCGGCTGTACCAGGGGCAGTCAACCAGCCAGAGCAGGCGGTTGCTGCTGGCGTGCAGCGGCGCGGTGGTCGGCGCGATCGGCTTCTGGCTCGACGGCTGGGCGACGCCCGAACTCTGGCTGAAGGATGAACCGTTGCCCGAAGGCATGGTCTCGTGGTGGGGCAACACCCTGCGCGGTGAGCCGGGCAGCCTGGAGATGCTCGCGGGGTACATGGCCTTCTTCGCGGCGGCGCTGTTCATTCCGCGCT
>JBBQII010000567.1:0-3350 GCA_038324795.1 Gemmatales bacterium | reverse complement strand
CCCGTGACTACGACCCGCCGCGTCATTTCTTATTGATCTCCCGCTCGATATAGTCAATCGCTTCGCCGACGGTTTTGATTTTTTCGGCCTGGTCATCGGGGATCTGAATATCGAACTCTTCTTCGAGTTCCATGATCAGTTCGACAATGTCGAGCGAATCAGCCCCGATGTCTTCGATGAAGTTCGTTGCGCGCGTCACTTGCTCCTTGTTGACGGCAAGGTGCTCGCACACGATCTCAATCACTTTTTGCTCGACGTTTTGCTCGACGGACACGCGTTAACCCTCCGATAGCGGCTGGCGCTCCACCTGCAACCGCCGGACTTGGGGCAGGTCATCGCCCGAAGGTTCCTGAAGAACACATTCCCCGGTTGCGGGCAGGAATCAGACCGGGGGTAATGATACAAGCCCCGACGGCATAAGCCGACTGGCTTGACGCTGAGAATCTATGAACGAATCCCGCAAAAGAAAAGACTTTCCCGTCCGCTTCTTTTGTTTGGCCGATCATCCATGGCCGATCAGGCGGCACAGTTCCGACATTCCACTTTCCGGTTCACCCGTTTCAGCAACCCGGCCAGCACTTTTCCGGGCCCGATCTCGTAAAACCGTTCGATCCCGTCTTCCAGCAGATTTCGCAGCGTCTGCTCCCATCGGACAGGCTGCAGCACCTGTTGCACCAGCAATCCGCGAATTTCGTCCGGATCGCAGTGCGGCTTCGCGTCCACGTTCGACCAGACCGGTACCGTCGGCGACATGAACGGCACCGCCTGCAGCGCTGCAGCCAGCGTCTCGTCCGCCGGCTTCATCAGCTCGGTGTGAAACGCCCCGGCCACCGCCAGACGCGCCGTCTTCGCCCCTTTGGCCTCAGCGACCTTCTCGACCGCGTCGCATGCGGCCAGTGAACCCGAAACCACCGTGTTCCCCGGGCAGAGGTAGTTGGCCAGTTCCAGTTTTCCCGCCGCACGCGCCTCGGCCACGATCTCCTCGACAACCGATACTTCAGGCCCGATCACGCTGACCATGCCGCTCGGCGATGCCTCGGCCGCGGCCTGCATCGCCCGACCGCGGATCTGCACCAGCCGCAGTCCGTCCGCGAAACTCATCGCGCCGGCGAATACCAGCGCGGTGTACTCGCCGAGGCTCAGCCCCGCGGCAGCCACGCATTCGCCGAGGGCAGCGGGCTCGCTCGCTTTCAGTGATTCGAGAGCGGCCAGGCTGGCCACGAAGATCGCCGGCTGGCTGATATCGGTCGCGTTCAGCCGTTCAGCGGGTCCGTTGACGCATAACGCCAGCAGGTCGTAGCCGAGTATCCCGGCCGCTTCATCGAACAGCGCCTTCGCGGCCGGCACTGTCTCGACGAGCGCCTGCGCCATGCCGACCTTCTGGGCTCCCTGACCGGGGAAAAGAAATGCAACCTTGGCCATGCGAATCCTCACGCAAGCGATGTCAGTTTCATCGGCAATTTCGCCGGTGACCATGTTCTATCGAGCCTCCCCGGGCCGGGTAGCTTACTGTCCTGCGGACAGTGCCGAACGGTCGGGCTGAAGTTCCGTGTCGTGATGATTCGACCGCACAACGGATGAAGTTCCGAAATCGCCCGGGTCGATGGCAGGCGGCAGATGGCGTTCATTCCGCTTGCCGAATCGGGAATTTCGCGCCGTTGACGGGTCACCGCGAGGCAATGATGGACCGAGTACGGAGATCGCTGAATGCCGTTCGCCAGCGCCCGTACACGGTCATTGCCGCTATCGTCGCGGTCGCCATGGTCGCGACCCTTTTCGGCCGGAATAAAGTCGATTGGGATGAAGTTTATCTTCCCGCCGCGTCGCGCCTGATCCGCGGTGAAGACTTGAATCGGGAGGCCTTCGCCTACCCGCCGGTCAACGCAGTGTTGGCACTGCCGTTTGTCGCCCTTCCGCCGACGGCCGGCCGCGCGCTGTGGCTGGCGTTGAACCTGCTGGCGCTCAGCTGCGTTATCATGGGAGCCTGGCGGCTGGCGGGTGGTGGCCGCTTGCAGGGCCAGCCCCCTGTTCCGCGCAGCGAGCATCTGATTCTCTGCCTCGGACTGCTGGCGACGGTGCATTTCTCTGCCGATGCCCTGATCAACTTTCAAACCGACCTGTTCATTGCCGCCCTCCTGGTCGGCGGCTGCACCGCCATGGTCACGGGACGAAGCGCATGGGCGGGTGTACTGTTCGGCATTGCCGCGGGAATCAAGTGCACCCCCTTCCTGATGGGCGCGTACCTGGCGTGGCGGCGGCGCTGGCTGGGGGCGATGCTGGTACCGGTCGTCGCTGTCGGGGTCAACTTCCTGCCCGATGCACTTTACCCGCAGGCGAATGCGAAACCTCGCCTGCAGCAATGGGGCGAATTTTATCTCGTGCCGATGATCGAGAAGAAACACGACTTCGGCGTTTGGGCCTGTGCGCCGATCAACAACCACTCCGTGGCCGGGCTGGCGAATCGGCTGCTGACGCTCGACCTGGACTGCGGCGCGCCGCTGGGGTGCGTGCCGCGCGAGGGGCGAATCACCCCGGCTGAATTGAAGAAAGTCGCACTCGGCACCTCGGCCGCACTGGTGTTCATCACACTGGCCTGCAGCCTGATCGCGGGCTGGCGGTCCGCAAACGGAGTTCAGCGTTCACCTTCGCGTGAAGCGCTCGAATTTTCGCTGGCATTCGTCCTGATGCTGATGCTGTCGCCGCAATCGAGCAAGCCGCACTTCTGCATCATGATCCTGCCCGGCTTCTGCATCGCCCGGATGGCGGTCACGCAGCGCAGTCGTGTCCTGCAGGTAGTCCTTGCGCTGGCGATCCTCGGCGCGATCGCATCCGGCAAGGACCTCGTCGGCAAGTTCGCTTACGATCATCTGATCTGGTACGGCAGCGTGACGGGGAGTGCATTGCTGCTGTTCGCGGGGTGCTGCTACGGCCTGGCGCGTTCGCCCCGGCAGGCGGCGGAGGTGCCCGCCGTCCAACCGCAGCGCCGCGCGGCGTGACGCTACTCGGTACCGTTGCGAGTGACTTCTTCGGCAGCGTGCTCGCCCGTTTCCTCGGCACTGAACTCGTCGAGCTTCTTGTGCAGCGTGTTGCGGTTGATGCCGAGGCGGTCGGCTGCCTTCACCTGCACGCCGTCGCACAACTTGATGACATGCTCGATCAACGCCCGTTCCAGTCCGCCGACGAGAAACTTGTACAGCTTCTTCCCGTTCGACGCCGGCGACTGCGTGCCGACCTTCACCAGTTGCTGGATCAGGCCCGGCACATCTTCCGTGCGCGGTCTGGAACTGCGCAGCGTATACTTCGGCCGACCAAAGCCCTTCAGCAACTCCGGCGACATCGACTTGCCGCTC
>JBBQII010000566.1:0-3359 GCA_038324795.1 Gemmatales bacterium | reverse complement strand
AAGAACGGCTTCCGCCTGTCGCTGTTCGGCTACGAGCCGGAGCGGGACTACAACGCGATCAGCCGTGAGATTCAGGGCCGGCGGATCGACCAGATCGACCCGGATGCCAGCCTGCTGCTGCAGAAGGCAGTCGGCGCGATTCGACATGACGGCGCAGCCCGCTTCAGCCGCGGTTCGTGGCAGTACAACGTGATGCGCGAGTGGATCGCTCAAGGGGCGGTCTGGAAGAAGGACAGCGGCAAGGTCGTGTCGCTGTCGATGTCGCCGAAAGAGTACGTGTTCGTCGAAATGGGCAAGACTGCCCAGATCAACGTGACGGCCACGTTCGCCGATGGCAGCACCGAAGACGTCACCCCGTTCTGCGACTTCCGCGTGCAGGACGACGCGATCGCCACCATGACCATCACCGGGTTGATCTCGTCGCAGAAGCCGGGTGATTCGGGCCTGGCAATCTCATATCGCGGCAACGTAGTCTCGGCCCGCATTCTGGTGCCGTCAGTGACCAGGAAGGGGTTCCAGTACCCGAAACTCGAATCCGTCAACTACATCGATCGCGAAGTTCACGCCAAGCTGAAGCCGATGAACGTGGTCCCCTCGGCCATGTCGAGCGACCTCGAATTCATCCGCCGTTTGTACGTCGATACGATCGGTACGCTGCCTTCACCGGACGATGTGCGTGCGTTCCTGGCCGACACGCGTGTGGACAAGCGAGAGAAGAAGATTGATGAAATGCTGGCCCACCCGCTGCACGCGGCCCTGTGGGCGACCAAACTCAGTGACATCACCGGCAACAACACTGATGCACTCGAGAACCCGCAGAACCAGAAGAGTGCCCGCAGCCAGATGTGGCACGATTGGCTTCGCAAGCGCGTGGCTGAGAATGTTGCCTATGACGAAATCGTCCGCGGTATTCTGACCGCGACGAGCCGCGATGACATGTCCCCGGCCGACTGGCTGGAGCACGTCAAACTGAATGACGAGATGGCGGCAAAGGGCTTTGAATCGGCCCATTATGCTGAACGACAATCACTTGATCTGTTCTGGCGACGGCAGGCCGCGGTGCCGGCCGATATCTGGGGCCAGAAGGTCGCGGCGGCATTCATGGGCGTGCGTCTTGAATGTGCCGAGTGCCACAAGCACCCGACCGACCGCTGGACACAGGCCGACTATCGTTCGTTCGCGAACATCTTCACGCAAGTCTCGCTGACTGGTTTCAGCAGCCCGGAAGTGAAGAAGGTCATTGATGCGGAGAACCTTGCCCGCAAGAACGCCACGACGAAGAACAATCAGGTCGTGCAGATCCGCGAACTGTACGTCTCGCCGCAGACCCGCAACCTGATGACGCACCCGGAAACCAATGCCGCGCTGAAACCGAAAGCGCCGATGGGGCCGGAGTTCGAGATCAAGGCCGGCAAAGACGTACGGGCCGACCTGTTCGACTGGCTGAAGGCGCCCGACAACCCGTTCTTCTCCCGCAGCTTCATGAACCGGATGTGGGCGCACTATTCCGGCGTCGGTCTGGTGGAACCGGTCGATGATTTCTCGCTGGCGAACCCGCCGACCAACGCCCGCCTGCTCGATGCGCTGGCAAAAGACTTCACCGACAGCAAGTTCGACATCCGTGCGATGGAGAAGCGAATCCTGACGAGCCGGACGTATCAGACGTCGTCCATCTCGAATGAGAGCAACCGCTTCGACAAGAACAACTTCGCTCGCGGCTACATCCGCCCGATGATGGCTGAGGTGATGGTCGATGTACTCAACGCCGCACTGGGCGTGGACGAACAGCCGGGCACGGACGTACCGGCCGGCAAACGCATCATCGAGATCGGTTCGAGCCGCTTTCAGAATGCAAGCGTGGCCTACGCACTGCGGATCTTCGGTCGCCCGCCGCGCACCACCGCCTGCGACTGTGAACGGGTGATGGAGCCTGCTTTGCCGCAGACGCTTTACCGCATGACCGATTCGCAGATCCTGCGGAAGCTGGAATCGAACACCAACCGCATCGGCCAACTGCTGAAAGCGAAGAAGACCGACGAAGAAGTGCTGAACGAATTGTTCCTCGCCACGCTGACGCGGCTGCCCAATGCCGATGAAAAAGCGGCGTTCGCGGACCACATGAAGTCGACGACGAATCGCCAGGCGGCCTTCATCGATACGATGTGGGCCCTGATCAATACACGCGAGTTTGTGCTGAATCACTGATCGAATCCCGTGTGCCGCGCAGGCGGCCAACCAACCTACCCTGGGGAGAATCCGATGAGCATGTTCTGGAAAGACTGTGAAGGAATGAAACGGCGCGAGTTCATTCAGATCGGCACCGCCGGGATGCTCGGCCTGTCGCTGCCGCAATTCCTCAGCATGGAAGCCAAGGCGGCCACCACCGGCGGCAAGTCGTCCGCCAAGGCCAAGAGCGTCATCCTCGTCTGGCTTGCCGGCGGCCCGGCAACCATCGACATGTGGGACAACAAGGTCGAAGCTCCCGAAGGGATCCGCGGCGAGTTCAAGAACATCAAGACTTCCGTCAGCGGCATCGAGATCTCGGAACATCTGCCGAAGATGGCCGCCATCGCGGACAAGATCAGCATCGTGCGTTCGCTGAATCATACGATTCCGTCGCACGGCCCGGCCACCGTGTTCATGACGACCGGCAACAAGCCGACGGCCGCGTTGACGTACCCGTCGCTCGGCTCGATCTGCGCCAAGATGCTGCCGGTCGACAAGGGTGTGCCGCCGTACGTGTCGTTCCAGGAACTGCGCAACGGGCTGGCGGGCTCGGCCGGCTTCCTGGGCTCGGGCTACAATCCGTTTGGCGTCGAAGGCAACCCGAACACCGGCAAAGAACGCGGCGGTGCCACGCTGCGAGTCCGCGGCATCTCGCTGCCGACCGGTTTCAGCCTCGAAGAACTCGACAAGCGCGACAAGCTGCTGCAACGCTTCGACAAGGGAATGAAGACCCTCGATGAATCAGGCGATATCGTCGATGGCCTCGACTCGTTCCACAAGCAGGCCCTCGAAATCCTGCGGTCGGATAAGACCAAGGACGCGTTCGACCTGTCGCAGGAAAAACAGGGACTGCGCGACGACTACGGCGCGACCCCGTTCGGCCAGGGCGCTTTGGCGGCCCGCCGACTGGTCGAAGCGGGCGTCCGCTTCGTGACGGTCAGCAGCGGCATGGGCTGGGACACGCATCAGAAGACGTTCGACATCCACAAGACCCGCAACCAGCCGGGCCTTGATCAGGTGCTGTCGGCCCTGATCCGCGATCTCGATTCGCGTGGCATGCTGGAGTCGACGATCGTCATGTGCGCGGGCGAATTCGGCCGCACGCCGAAGATCAACAAGAACGGCGGTCGCGA
>JBBQII010000565.1:0-3361 GCA_038324795.1 Gemmatales bacterium | reverse complement strand
TGAGCTGAGGATACAGGCGAGGAGAGAGAGTCGCAGCATCAGGGTCGCTCCGTAGAAGACAGTGAACTACGAATAAGCCGAATCAAACGAATGAACACCGGGACGTTGAACAGTGCAGCCTGACGACGAACCCGCAAGTTCATCGCGTTGTGTAAAGACTTTAACTGCGGATGACACTGACATCACGGACAAAAAAAGAACAGAAGCTCATCGCTTCCATCCTGTCTTAATCAGTGCCCTCGGTGTAATCCGTGGTCAACTGTTTTTCAGTTGCGGATGCCGCTCAGTCTTCTCTGATTTGTCTGATTCGGCGTATTCGTGGTTAACTGCTTTTGACTTGCGACAACGAGATCCGCCCGGGGGCGGTAACTTCCTCCACCGGCAGCGAACATTTGCCGCACCCTGTTGCACAGCCGCCGTGGCGGAGGGCCTGCCAGAGCGAGCGCAGCACGAAGATGGCGGCCACGGCGACGAACAGCAATGCGATGATCAGTTGCCCGTTCATGGGAATCACCCTAACAGCCGGCCGATCTGGAAAGTTAACAATGCACCAGCATACGCCAGCGCGGTCATGTACACAAACGTGAAGATCGGCCACGACCAGGAACCTGTCTCCCGCTTGATCACCGCCAGCGTGGACACACACTGGGCGCACAGTGCGAAGAAGACCATCAGCCCCAGCGCTACCGCGGTCGGGTGTTTCGCCATGGGCGACTCGGGATCGCTCGCCCACTCGCGGCGAATCGTTCCCCCCAACGGGGTCTCGCCGACGTTCTTCGCTTCTTCAATCTCGCCGGGGTCGACATCGCCTTCATTGTAGATGATGCCCAGCGTGCCCACGACGACTTCCCGTGCCGGGAAGCTCGCCAATGCCGCCATGCCGATCCGCCAGTCCCAGCCCAGCGGGCGGAACACCGGTTCAAGCGCCTGCCCTGCCCGGCCGAGATAGCTTTGCCGCTTCCACTGGCCATCGAGATCGTTGATCGCTTTGCCGCGTGTTTCCACGTCTTCTTCGAGACTCTTCAGTTCGGCCTGCTTTTCTTCGACCGCGGCATCGTCAACGGGGTCGGCCTTTTCCAGTGTCGCGATCTGCTTCTGCAATTCCTCGACCTGTTCGCTCAACGGCGTCAGTTTATCCTGCATCCGCGACTTCGTGAGGTCGAATGAACTGCCATCGGGCATGGTCGAGGGGAAATACAACAGTGCCCAGACCAGCACCATCGACGCGAAAATAAACGTCCCCGCGCGATAGACGAAGGCCCAGCCGGAGTCGACCATTCGCCGGACGACCGTCTTGAACTGCGGCCACTTGAACGACGGCATCTCCATCACAAACACCGGCGTTGCACCGCGCAGCAGCGTGCGTTTCAGGGCCAACGCCACCAGCGGCGCGACGATGAATCCGATCATGTACATGCCGAACAGCACCAGACCGGGCAGCCACCACGGGTCGCTGAAGAACAGGCCGATCAGCAGCATGTAGACCGGCAACCGGGCCGAGCAACTCATCAGCGGGGCGACCAGGATGGTCGCGAAGCGGTCACGCCGATTTTCGATGGTGCGCGTCGCCATCACGCCCGGGACAGCGCACGCCACCGACGACAACAGCGGGATGAACGACTTGCCGTTAAGCCCGCAGCGGGCCATGATCTTGTCCATCAGAAACGCCGCGCGGGCCATGTAGCCGCAATCTTCCAGGATGGCGATGAAGCCGAACAACAACAGAATCTGTGGCAGGAAGATCAGGATGGAACCGACGCCGTTGATCACGCCATCGGTCAGCAAGCTGCGCAGGGGGCCCGGGCTCATCGCATTCCGCACGAGAACGGCGAGTGCCCCCTTCGCGCCGTCGATCTGATCCATCAACGGCTTGGCCCAGATGAAGATCGTCTGAAACACCAGGAACATCAGCGCGAGAAAGATCAGGGTGCCGCCAACCCTGTGCGTCAGCACGCGGTCGAGCCGATCGCTGTACGTGACCGGCCGTGTGGCCGGGCGCACGACGCAACCTGCGATCGCCTGCTTCACCCAGCCGTAGCGGGCACGCGCTTCAACGGCGGGAACACCGTGCCCGGCCTGCGTCAACCGTTGCCGTGCCTCGCCGACTTTGCCGTGGATGCTGCCGTTGAACCGCTTGTTCAGAACTTGCTCGGTGTGGCCGCCGATATCGATCAGCAGCCGATGGATGACGAATGGCTCGACGCCCGGCAGATCACCGGAGAGCGCCGCCACTTCACGTTCGAACGACTCGGGAAAGGTCGGTCCTCCGCTGCCCTGCCCCGCGGCCACGGCGGCAATCGCGGCGGAACGCAGTTCATCCAGGCCCTTCCCGCGATTCGCCTGGATCGGCACCACGGGGATACCCAGTTGTTGCGACAGCTTCGCGAAGTCGATCTTCAGTCCCTGCTTTGCGGCCACGTCGATCAGGTTGACCGCAAGCACGATCGGAACATGCATGCTCAGCAACTGCGACGTCAGATAGAGGTGCCGATCGAGGTTATTGGCATCGACGATCGAGATGACGACATCAGGTCGCGGCTCGCTGGGCTGATGGCCCAGAATGTAGTCGACCGTGACCATTTCATCGGGACTGCGCGCGGCCAGGCTGTAGGTGCCCGGCAGATCGACAACGTGGAACTCGGTGTTCCCGCACCGGGCGGTGCCCTTCTTCAGTTCAACCGTGACACCCGGATAGTTGCCGACATGTTGTCGCAGGCCGGTGAGCGCATTGAACAACGTGGTCTTGCCCGTGTTCGGGTTGCCGACCAGCGCGACGATAAGAGAGGATCTCGACATGAAAAACAATCTACGGCAGGAGAGTGACGGTGATCCCGGCTGCTTCGCGTTTGCGAAGGCTCAGGCGGGTCTGGCCGATGTGGAGTTCCATGGGGTCGCCCAGCGGGGCGAAGCCGACGATTTCGACGATCTCGCCTTCGAGCAGCCCGAACTCCATGAGCCGCTGCACGAGTTCCGGCGCGCCGTCGATGCTCTCGATGCGAAGCCTCTGGCCATGTTCGGCTCGATCAAGCGTCAGCATCGTAATTTTCAGTGGGTGGGAGAAAGAGGACGAACAAAGATCTGCGAACAGGCATCGCCACGAAGGCACAGCTTGCAGCCACCGACGTTCAACAGGCACGGCGAACCGTCCTGGACCATCTGCACGCGACTGCCCGAGCGGATGCCCAGTTCGGCCATGCGGCAGATCCAGCCGGGCTCGCCATGGACTTCCGCGACGTCGGCCCAGTCCCCGTTGTGGAGCATCTCAAGCGGCAGCAGTTCGGTTTCGAACATGGAACCCTGTATCGGCTGAATTGCTAATGAGACTTAATCTCACTGAATCTTACCTCACTGGGGCCTGCAG
>JBBQII010000564.1:0-3378 GCA_038324795.1 Gemmatales bacterium | reverse complement strand
CAAGTGGTTGAGCGACGTTGATGCCGTCCGACCCCTGCGTCCGCCACGGGTGTCGCCAGCGTTCCTGCAATGTGATCGGGTCGTAGCCCGCCATGCCGCCGCCGTCGAATAGCAGCAGATGCTCTTCGCCCGCCAGACGTGCCAGCATCGGCGAGGAGTACCCGGCTTGCGTTTTCCCGGAACTGACGAGTTTCTTGCCCGTTCGTCGATCGTAGGCCGCCAGCGCATGACCGGCGGACTGCGGCGACTGCGAGCCGGGGTTGACGACGACATAGTCGCCGTAAACCAGGGGTGAAGCACTCATCGCCCAACGCAGATTGCGGTTGCCTTCAAGCGTTTCAGTCACCCACTTGGGTTTGCCGGTTGCGCCTTCGAGACAGACCAGCCGGCCCAGCGCTCCGAGGGCAAAGACATCCCCGTCGTAGACCGTGGGCGTCGAGCGCGGGCCGACACCCCCCATCGATTCGTCGAAGCGGCCAGGCCATTCGTGGACCCAGAGTTCGTTGCCATTGGCGCCGTCGTAGCAGACGACCGCTTCCTGATCGCGCCGCTGTTCCATGGTGAACAGGAAACCGTTGACGGCCGCGAAGGCGGAGTAGCCGCCGTAGGTGGGCTGCTTCCAGAGTTCGCGCGGCGGGTTGGCATTCCAATCGCGGCTGAGGGCCGGGCCATCCACAACGCCGGTGCGGTCGATTCCGCGATAACCGGGAAAGTCGCTCGATTGGGGGGTCAAGTCGACCGCCCGGCGGGGCAGGCCTGTTGTCTGCTGCCGGTGGGCGTCGACATCGTCCTCATGCGCGAGCCCCAATCGGCTCAGCCACCATGATCGGCCATGCAGAGATGGCCGCAGGTCGCCGTCGAACTCGACGCGGAACAAGATCCAGCCAACGCCAATCAGAAGAGCGATTGCAGGGATGGTGCGGCGCTTATTCCAGCCGGTGAAAAAGATGGACCACAGCCCCAGCAGAGTCAGGGCCATGATGACGACAATGGTGCGGAACAGGAAGAACCACTGGCGCTCTTTGTCGTGCCCGGGACTATACGTGGTGGCGACGTACAGGAACGCGGCAATGGCGATCACCACCTGCGGGATGCCGACACGGAATATACGGCGGAAGATGGAGCGAAACAGGCCGGTTGGCTTTTGTGTGTGCAGCATGACGGCAACTCCCCACGGGCACCTTCCATGATAGGTGATTCACCCCGGGGAATGGCAACCTGCGACGAGTTACCGCGGCGGCGCGATGAAGACATCGCGTTTCGGCAGTTGTTCGATCACTTCCTTCGGCTGTGCGAAGTTCGTCGCCAGCACATCGGCCGGGTTGCCGGCCAGCCATTGCGAAAGGTCGATCGATGCGTAGATGCCGGTGTTGAAACCGATCAGGATGCGTGCCATCGTGGTGCCGGTGTTTTCGATCGAATGGCCGTACCCCTGCGGGATGTAGCCAACATCGCCTGTTTCCATCTGCTCAATTCGGTAGCGCCCGTGTGAACCGAACATGGTGACGCTGACGCTGCCGCTGATGATGTAGTGCCATTCGTCCGCGGTGGGGTGCCAGTGCAGTTCGCGAAGCGCACCCGGATCAAGTTCGAGGACCACGCCGGCAAACGTTCGCGAGATCGGGAAGTGCGACGAATCGACGCGCCATTCCCGGCCGCCATTGAAGACACGATGCGGCTTCTGCGCGAGCAGCCGATACTTGTGCGTAAGGGGAGGCGACGTCGATCCCTGCAGCGCCGGCGCGGCCTGTTCGGGCGGGATCGGCCCTTTCGCGAAGTAGACCTCCGTCTTGGGGAAGCTCGCGAACGCTGACTCGGGCATGCCGAAATTCTTCGCCAGCAGCGGCGCGGGCGTGTGGCCAATCCAGTCGGTCACACTGAAGGTGCCGAACTCGGAGAAGTAGCCGTTGTCGAAGATCAGGATAAAGTGGCACGCCTTGTCGCCCAGGCACTGCAGCATGTGCCCGTGACCGCGGGGGAAGTACCAGACGTCGCCCGGCTCGAAGTCGTTCGTTTCCGCATTGCCGTGCGGATCGATCACCGTCGTGCGTACCCGGCCATCCATCACGAACGCCCATTCCGCGGCCGTGGCATGCCAATGCATCTCGCGCATCACGCCCGGCTCAAGCCGCATCGAGACCCCGGCGATCCCTTTCGAGATCGGCAACTGCGAGACGGTTGCCTCTTTGCCGAAGCTGCCAACGTCGACCTTGCCGACGGACTTCTCAAGTTCAAACTTGAACGTCGGCAGTTCCTTGCCGGAGAGAAGCGGATCGGGACCATTGTTCTGAAAACTGGTGTCGCCGGCAAAGGCCGGCGGTGCGGTGGGCGAGCTGATCGAAGTGTCTGATTGAGGATCCGTACCGGCCATCGTTGCTCCCGGGGGTGAACATGGGCGCGAGGTGACGCTTCCGGGCATTCTGCGTCATCTCAGGGAGACTTTCAAGAAGCATCGGGAAAGTCCCCCTGCCAGCCGCTACTTCGCGCGGGCTTTCATCAGGAAGTCGGCGGCGCCCCAGCCGATCGCACCCAAGATCATCAGGATGCCGAGGATGCCGATCGCAGTACGGCCGGCCGGCTGCCGAGCCCATGCCCCCAGGGGGCCGAGCAGGTGGGTCAGCATATCGAAGATGCGGTTGACGATGACGAACGGCCAGGCCACCAGCGAAGTACTTTCACTGACCTCGGTCGGTGTCGGAACTGCTGTTGCCCAAGCGGGTGCGATCGTCGGAGCGGGTGTGGATACGGCGAACGGCGCGGGTGCGACGGGCCCTTCGGTCGGCATCGGTTGGCCGAAGACCAATGAGTACGGGTACGGCGCGGCCGGTGCGTCGATCGCCACCGCCATCGGCGGTTCCACAGGTGCGGGCGGTGGGGCCAGTCGCCAGGCCTGCACGATCTGCTGGGTGTTCACCGTACGCGCGGCAGGATACGACTGCGGCAACGTCGGCGGCAGTGGTGCGAACGACTCGGCCGGCATCGGCTCGGCCATCGCTTCCGACATGTCGCTTTGGCCGGACGGCAACGTCAGCATCCGCTCGAGCAAAGCGTCGAGATCATCGAGTTGCTGGCGGGTCTGTTGATGCGAGTAATAAAGTTGTGTCGTCATTGCGCAGGTCCTTCCACGATCGCCGGGCCGGGCAGCAACTTCCATGTGCAGCGCTGTAGTCTAACGCAGTGGCGGCCGCTGTGGAAATGCGGGTTTCGGGCGGTGAGGGCGATATCTCGTTGCCCAGATTGCCTAATTTGCCTGCCCATGCCGAATGAGGGTCGCGATGGCTGCTCGTTTTTATCATTCCGGATCTATTTTGCCCGGTGATTGCATTCTGGAGGGAAGCGAAGCGCATCATCTGGCACACGTACGCCGACTGCAAGCGG
>JBBQII010000563.1:0-3378 GCA_038324795.1 Gemmatales bacterium | reverse complement strand
GCATCGCCAGCGGAACGGTGAGCAGCCACATGGCGGTGAAGGCACCGACCATGAACACGTCACCGTGGGCGAAGTTGATCAGCTCGATGATGCCGTACACCATCGTGTAGCCCAGCGCGATCAGCGCATAGAGCATGCCGATGGTCAGGCCGTTGATGAAATACTGGACGAGACTTTGCAGTTCCGGCGAGAACGATTCTGCGAGCAGAGGTGGCATAAGCGAATCAGTCGGTGAGGACAAAAAAGAAGACCCTCTTCCGGCAGGCGGAAGAGGGTCGGTTTCAAACTACTTCAAGGTCAGCGGTTTGACGAACTGCGGCACGCCCCTGGCGTCGATCTTGCTGCCGCTCATGGTCGTCAGGCTGGTGTCGCCGTTCTCGTCGAACGACCACTTGCCCATCGCGCCGTCGAAATCACGGATCGACAGAGCGGCCGCCAGAATCGCGGCCCGGTCCTTCTTCGCGGCCTTTTCGATGGCCTTGAGGGCCACCTTGCCGGCTTCGTAGCCGTACACGGCATACGCTTCCGGTTCGATGTTGTACTTGGCCTTGTACTTGTCGTAGAACTCTTTGCCCTTGCCCGTCAGTTGGTTCGACGGCAGGCCGCCGAAAGTGACAAACGTTTCCAGCTTGCCGAAGTTCTCGACCCCCGCTCCCGTCACGAACGCATCCTCGAAGCAGCCATCCGGAACCATCAGCTTGGTCTTCCCGGCCAGGCCGACGTTGACCATTTCCTTAACGATCTGCGGGGCGCCCGATTGCGACGTACCGCCGAAGTAGAGCAGGTCCGGGGCTTCCTTGGCGATGTCGCCCATCTTGGTGCGGAAGTCGGATTGCTTGTAATCGACCGCGTCGAAGCCGAGAACCTGCAACTTCAACTCCTTGGCCCGGTCGCGGAACAGTTCCGCGATGCCCTTCCCGTACACTTCGTTGTCGTGCAGGATGTAGACCTTCTTGACGCCCATCTCCTTGGCCCAGTCAGCCCCGAGCGGGCCCTGCAGGTCATCCGCGGGAACAACGCGTGTGAAGTTCACCTTGCCGGCCGGGCGATGTTTCTCCGGTTCGCCCGGTGCGCCCTTGCCCGGCTTCGTCAGCCCCGGCCATGTGGCCGCCGGCGAGATCATCAGCAGGTCGGCCTTGTTCAAAATCGGCATCGACACCGCGGCGGCACCCGAGTTGTACGGCCCGATATAGGCCATCACGTCCGGGTCCTTGACGGCCTGTTCGGCGTTGGCGGTTTCGCGTTCGCTAGTCCATTTGCCGTCGATGGCCGTCGCATCGTCGAGATCGAGAAACTCGATCTTGAAGTCGCCCACCTTGTAGTCAGCTTCTTCAAGTGCGAGCTTGATACCGTTGACGATCGTATCCGTCTGCCCCTTGGCCGAACCGGTGCGCGGCAGGCTGGAGACGATCTTGATGGTCTTCGGGTCGCCGCCGGCAGGCTTGTTGCAGCCACTGCCGAGCGCGAACAGGGCAACGCAAACAACGCCAGAGAGGATCGACTGCAACCGCATCTGCCTACTCCTGCTGGGACTGAAAATCTTCGGTGCTGACTCTGCCATCAGAATACGGGATGCCGGTCGTGAGTTCACCGCATTTCACACCGAATCCACCACCAATGTCACCGGGCCGTCGTTGAGCAACTCCACCTGCATGTCGGCCCCGAACTTGCCCGTCGCCACGGGGATGCCCAGGGCACGCAGATTGTTGATGAACCGCTCGTACAGCGGTTCGGCCTGTTCGGACCTTGCGGCGGCGATGAAGCTGGGGCGGCGGCCCTTCGCGCAGTCGCCGTACAGCGTGAACTGGCTGACGACGAGGATGCCGCCGCCGACGTCCTGCACGGCCAGGTTCATTTTGCCGTCCGCATCGTCGAACAAGCGCAGGCAAGCGCATTTTTCGGCAAGCCAGTCCGCCTGCGCGGGGCCGTCATCGCGGTGTACGCCCAGCAGAATCAGCAGGCCCCGCTCAATCCGGCCGATCGATTCACCGGCCACGGTGACCGAGGCGTGCCGACATCGTTGCAAAACAGCGCGCATAATACAGGTAGCAGTGAGGAGAGGTTTCCGTTACCAGTATGGGTACGACTTCCGCCCGCAAGGGCGACTTAGTGCGACTTAGGGCGATTTAGGGTGATTTACGGCGATTCAGGGCGATTTCAGGGAGACTCGGGATGCTCGACGATTTCAGCCGGCACCAGCAAGGCATCATCAAACGGTACTACGCCAACATCGACAAGATCGGCGCGCAGAAACTTGCGGAACTGGTGACCGAGCTTTACCTGGCCGAAGGGAAGAAACTCGAGAAGCACTGGAAGTCGGCCGAGACGCTGATGACGAAGATGGAAGTCGCCCCCGAACGCATTCGGCACATCATGGCGCGAAAAGACCCCGCCATCCTCGCCAAACTGGTCAGCGAGTTGATGGAGGGGTGATACTTCGCGTTGCCGTCACATCCCTGACGCATTACCGCTTGATCCCGGAGATGCTTTCCATCGCCAGCAGCAGCGCCTGGGTGCCCTTGCGGCCGTAGCCCTGGGCGCGCACGGCCTCGTACAACTGTTTCGCAAGGGCCAATCCGGGCAGTGACAGGTTCATCTTCTCGGCCTCGGCCAGCGCGATCCCCATGTCTTTGATGAAGTGTTCGACGTAGAAGCCCGGCTCGAAGTTACGCTGCAGCAGCCGCGGGGCGTACAGGTCCAGGCACTTGCTGCCGGCGGCACCGACGGAGACGCTCTTCAGCACAGTTTCGATGTCCAGGCCCGACTTGTAGGCGTACAGCAGGCCTTCGCACAGGGCGACCATCGTCGACGAAATCAGGATCTGGTTCACCATCTTCGTATGCTGGCCGGCCCCGGCGGGGCCCTGGTGGACGATCGTTTTGCCCATGCACTCGAACAGCGTTTGCACGGCGTCCACAACATCCTTGTCGCCGCCGATCATGATACTCAGGGCGGCATTCTTCGCCCCGAGGTCGCCACCGCTGACGGGGGCGTCGATCGCATGGCACTTCTTCGCCTTGGCCGCCTTCTCGATCTCGACGGCCAAGCTCGGTTCGCTCGTCGTCATGTCAACGAGGATCGTGCCCGGCTTGCTGCCGGCCAGCGCACCGTTTTCGCCGAGGAACACCGCCCGGACATCCGCGGGGAAGCCGACGATCGCGAAGACGACATCCGACTGCTCGGCCACAGCCTTGGGACTGTCGCAAACTTTCGCCCCCAGCTCTTTCAGCGGTTGCGTCTTCTCGACACTGCGGTTATACACCGCCGCTGAGTAGCCCTTGGCCATCAAATGCTGGCACATCCAGCGGCCCATCACCCCGGTGCCGATCCACCCGACTCGCGTGGTTCCCGGCTGTACTTTCGTGATCACCATGATTT
>JBBQII010000562.1:0-3379 GCA_038324795.1 Gemmatales bacterium | reverse complement strand
GGGATTGATGCCGTTGATTCGTCCGTAGGTGATATAGGCTGCGGAGTGGCCGACGAGGAGCAGAATGGCCGTCACTCCCTGCACCTTCGGGCCCAGCGGCAGCACGGTGAAGGCGATGAGGTAGCCGATGGCGATCTGCTGCAGCACGCGGATGAACTGCACCACCGGTTGTGAATTCGAGTAAGAGTCCATCAGAAAGCCAATGAAGCAAAGCAGAAAGCAGCGCTTCAGCACATGCCCGAACTGACGGCCCCAACTCTCGCCGCGGTCGGTACGCTTGGCGAACGCGAAGGGCATCGACACGCCGACCATGAACATGAACGCCGGTTGGATCAGGTCCCAGGCGACGCAGCCTTCCCACTTCAGGTGGTCGAGCTGATGGGCAAGCCAACCCCACCCGGTATCGCCTCGCAGCAGAGCCGACCCGAAACCGCCCGAGACCATCGCCAGCATGATGAAGCCGCGATAGGCATCCAGCGACAGCATTCGCCCTGATAGATTCGGCCGTGCATCTTTAATTACCGGCGTCGGCCGGGCCGGCGGGATGGCATACTGTTCGGTAACGGTGGCAGGGAACGCAGGTTCACTCATCGGTTGACAGCTCGGTGGAGAGAGGGTTCAGGAGGGCCATCCTAATCGCTTTGAACGCGGGTATTGTTTAAAATCTGGAGAAAGTCTCTTGCTTGGCGGCAATTCGTATGGATAGGATAGTCTAGCCGCAGCAGTTTGCGCTTCTGCGGATCTCCTTGGACGCCGCGGGTACCAACGAGGCCCGCGGCGTTCTGTTTTTCCGACCTTGCTCATTTCCGCGCCAACATCAGCGAACGCTGCTCCGACCGCGGCAACGGCATCAGCTCGGCCCGACTCCGCGCCTGCTTCAGCGCCTGCTCGGCCGGACGTGGCTGAGCCAGCTTCGTCCAGACCTCCACCAGATACCAGTGCGGCCTCGCTTCGTCCGGACATAGCCGGCTTGCTTTTCCCAACTCGGTCGCCGCCTTGCAGAGCATCCGTTCGCGGAACGCCGGTTCGTCACTCTCACCGGCTTCGTCGAGTTGCCGAACCAGTAGCACCATTCCAATACCCCGGTGTAAGCGCTCGTGGTAGTCATCGTCCCGTTTCTGGGCGATCTCCATGAGCCGGGTATGCCCGTGGACGACCTGCTTGCGGGCCGGGCCTTCAGCGGCATGCGCCTCGGCCAGGAAACGCTCGTACTGGTCCTGGGCTTCGGCCAAGCGATCCGCCTTCAGCAGCAGCTCGGCCAGGTAGGCTCGGATCATGATCTGCTCGGGAAACTGCCGCAGGTGCCGTTGCAGATGCGCGATCGCCCCAGCGGGGTCGCCCTTCTCGATGCAGTCGGCCGCGCGATCGAGCCCATCGGCGGCGTCCGGCACGGGTGATGCCGGGCGCGGCGGCGCTCCACGGGGGATGGGCGCTTCGATCGCCACGGGTGTGCCGGATCCACCCAGGTGACAACCGGAGAGAAAACCCAGCGAGAGCAGAAGATAGCGAACCTTCATCGACAGCCCACTTCCGGTAGTTCGGGAAGTATCGGTTATGCCGAAAAGGATCGGAATTCAGGCGGCAGGGGAATGAACGAAAGCGCAGGCAACATGGCGAACACCATGTCAAACTGCGCAAGATGATCCGCGTTTAGCGGTCGAGCCAACGGCTCGACCCGTTACCTCAACAGCCCTGCGCGTGCGGCTTCAAGCAGCGAACCCCGTCGATCGTCCTCGCTCAGTTCCCAGATCATCACGCCGCCCAACTTCTTGTCGCGTGCAAACTCCGCCTTCAGCTTGATCGACTCCGGGTCGTCGTACGTGATGAACAGGCCGGTCTTCGGGTTGAACAGCCAAGGCACCTTCGCATCGTCGTTCCAATGCCGGGTCATCGTCTTCAAATACTTCGCTTCGATGTCCTTGTAGTCGAAGACCCCGTCTTCCCAAGTTCCCTTCGGGATGCCGGTGCGCGGCTGAAACAGGCCGTTGTTGGCGTCCTTCACCCCCGACCAGCCACGACCGAAGAACGGAACGCCCAGCACGATCTTCTCCGCCGGCACGCCCGCCTTCAGGTATGTCTCGGTCGCGCTGGCAACGTTCAGCCGTTTGCTCAACGCGTCGTCGGCAGGGTCGTTGCGAACCTGAGACAGCGGCGCGTTGAAGTGCGTTGTCTGGTCCCAGCCGCCGTGGAAGTCGTAGGCCATGACGTTGATCCAGTCCACATGCTTCGCGATCCCCGCCAGATCGAAATGCTCGATCGTTCGGGGCCCCGCCGGTCCGGCAATTGACAACAGGTAGTTCGCATTGTCCGCCTTTCCCGCCGCATCCAGGTGCGTTCGCAACTCTGCCAGCAGTAAGGTGTAGTTGGCCCTATCCTCGGGACGGTTCTTGTTGCCTTCTTTGCCGCCCCCGACGGGGTACTCCCAATCAATATCCACGCCATCGAAATGGTGCTTACGAATGAAGCGCACGGCGGACGCCGCGAACTTCTTTCGTCCCGCGTCGGTCATCGCCAGGTCGCTGAACGGGCTGGAAAGCGTCCAACCACCGACGGAGATCAACGTCTTCAGTTGCGGGTGCTGCTTCTTCAACAGCTGCAACTGGTGAAACGTGCCGCCGATCTTGCCTTCGGGGTAGGCCTTTTCGAGGGCAGCGAACGTGTCGAACACAGCGACTTCGCCATCGACGATCTTTGCGAACGCATAGTTCAGGTGCGTCAGCTTGCCGGCCGGGATATCGCGCACATGGAAGTTGCGATCATAGACGCCCCACTCGACAAAGTACCCGACCACGCGCGGTTCCGCAGCCTTGAGGCTGGACAACAGACAACCGAGCGCCAACAGTAACTTGAACATCAATCTCTCCTCGCCGATCAACCGAGCTGAGCACACGAGGACGTGTACTCTACGGCGTAGTGTACACGTCCTCGTGTGCACGTTCATCGACTCCACGCCTACAACACCCACCTATGCAACCAACGCAACTGACAATCCTGACGCCACCCGGCAGCGGTGCGATCGCCGTGCTGGAACTGGCCGGCCCCGGGGCCTGGGCAATCGCCCGTACTCACCTGCGCCCCGCCGGGTTGCCTCTGCCTGATTCAATTGTCGCCGGCCTGACCGCGTTCGGCCGAGTTGGCCCCGGTGCCGGCGACGAGGTCGTGCTGGCAGTTCCTCGCGATGGCGTCGTTGAGATCCATTGCCACGGCGGCGTGCAGGTCGTGCGCATGTTGACGCAGTTGTTTCTCGATGCCGGTTGCGTCATGGCCGTGGAGCAACCGACGGCCACATTCGCCGAGGCCGCCACGCGTCTGCTGCTCCACGCCAAAACCCTGCGAACCGCCTCGATTCTGCTCGATCAAGTGAACGGCGCACTTGATC
>JBBQII010000561.1:0-3384 GCA_038324795.1 Gemmatales bacterium | reverse complement strand
CCCGGCCGCGAACGATGCGTTCCTGCTTGATCTGGAGAAGGCCTCACGCAGTGTCGCCCCCGACTTCGTCCGCAAGGCGGACCGCTTGGCGGGCTTCATCCAGGAAGAACTGATCGAAAAGCCGCTGAAAGCACCGAACGTCCGGCCGAAGCTGTACCCCGACTGGCGCCGCGACAGCGAGAACCGCTGGTTCCTGCCGGTACTGATGGTGGCGTTCGTCTGCATCCTGAGTCTGGAATGGGGCCTGCGCCGTATCTGGGGGATGGTCTGATGCCAAAACTGATCGCCGGGCCGACACGAATCGCATCGGCCGGGAACAAGCCGAAATTGATCGACGAATACGTGGGCAGGGTCACTACGGGCGACGTGGAAGCGAGCATCGCCCACATGCGCAGCCCGGCAGGCTGGGTCGAACCCGGGCAGTCTCCATCATTCGATGAGTTTACGATCGTGCTGAAGGGAATGCTGCGCGTTGAATCGTCAACTGGAACGCTCGACGTACTTGCGGGTCAGGCCGTTCACACTTCCCCCGGCGAGTGGGTTCGTTACAGCACTCCCGGCGACGAAGGGGCCGAGTATATCGCGGTGTGCGTGCCGGCGTTCTCGCCGGAGACCGTGCATCGGGATGAGTGAGTTCTACCGTTTCTTGAAATCCTTCCCCAATAATGTCAGCCCCTTCACTTTGCCGGCACCGTCGAATTGAAATGTCACGCGGGTGTCCTCCCAGCCGCGATAGGGCGACGGGTAGCTGAACGCGTCGTAATGGAAGTGCGACAGCTTCAGCGGGAAGCCGTTCCATTTCATGCTGAGGTTGTCGTCCGCCAGGATCACGCTGGCCTCGCCGTAGTCGGCGGCGGTGTACTCGCCTGCATAGTCGGCCAGCGGCAGCGTCGGCTTCGTGTCGGGCTTGCGTTCCTTGCGTTTGTTTTCCGCGTTGATCAGGACCAGTTCGAACAATTCGCGATCGATCTTCGTGTAGTGGGCGTTCCAGTCGCGTTCCGGCAATTCGCACAGCATGTCGACCAGATTTTTCGTCATCGCTTCAGGAAGTCGGCAGCCGCCGAGATTGGTGACGACGAAGACGCCCAGCTTCTTCTCCGGCACCAGCACGCATTGCGCGCGGAAACCTTCGAGCGTGCCGCCGTGCGAGACGATGCGCTGACCCCGGTAGTCGGCCACGAACCAGCCAAGGCCATAGCTCAAGTGTGCGGTGACATCGAGCGGGAAGAAGATCGAAAAGTAGCCCTCGTTGCGGACGACCATCTGTGCCGTCTGCATCTCTTTCACCGCCGCCGTGGAGAGAATACGCGTGTCGCCCAGTTTGCCGGAGTTCAACTGCATCCGCAGCCACACGGCCATTTCGTTGACGTTGGCGTTGATCGACCCGGCCGGGCCGACATGGTCGAGCGCGTCCCAGCGGAAGCTGTCGATCACGCGGTCGTCCGCCCGGCGATGCGGTGACGCATGCTCGCGCTGCAGCGCATCTATCACGCGGAAGCAGGCGGTCTTCATGCCGAGCTTGTCGATCAGCCTCTTCTGCGCGAGTTCTTCCCACGAGGTGTGATTCGCCTGCCCGGCCGCCGCGCCCGCCGCAACGAACATGATGTTGTTGTACTCCCACGTCGAGCGGAATGACGTCGTGGCCGGAATATGGGCGACACGCTTCAGCAGTTCGTCGCGGCTGTAGGGCGAATTGAACCAGAGCACATCATGCCGCGACAACCCGGTGCGATGGCACAGCGCATCACGCAGTGTGACTTCTCGGTCCGCCAGCGGGTCGGCCATCGCGAACCAGGGGAGATGCTTGCGGATCGGGTCGTCCCACTTCATCAGCTTGTCGTCGACGAGCGCCGCAACCGACGCGGCCGTGAACGCCTTCGTGCACGAAGCGATGGCGAACAGCGTGTCGGCCGTCACGGGTTGCTTCATGCCGATCTGCCGCACGCCGTAGCCCTTGGCAAGGATGACCTTGTCATCCTTCACGATGCAGACGGCGAGGCCCGGGGCTTCGAAGTCCTTGAGCGACTTGACTGCAAGGGCATCGATCTTGGCGACATCGGGCTCCGCGGCGCGAAGCGGTTGCAGAATCACCAGCGTCAGCAACGCGGCAAAGAGTCTCATCGACGACGGCTCCGTGTGGAAGAAGAAGTGAACCACGAATAGGACGAATCGCACGAATGAAGAAGAAACAATTGCCGGAGATCGAGCGCCAGCGATGTTTCGGTTCATCCTTCGCTTGTGCTCGGGCTCTGATGACCAACGATCCGTCTTGATTCGTATAATTCGTGGTTCACATGTCTTTCTACTCAACGTAAATGAACTCTTTCACATTGAACAACACATGCGCCAGCGCCGCCCAGGCGGCGGGCTTGCTCGTGTCGGCTTGCGTTTTCAGAAACTCCCGGCAGCTTTGCAGTTCGCCTTCCCGTGGTGCGCGGGTGAACGCCTGCTGGTACATGCGCGTCACGCGGTCATCCACGGTGCCGGTCGATGCGGCCAGTGCTTTGCCCCAGGTGTCGGCCATCTGGTGAACAAACGGGTCGTTCATCAGGATGAGTGCCTGGGCGGGCACGTTCGAGACGGTGCGCTTGCCCACGGTCGAGAACGGGCTGGGCGTGTCGAACGCCAGCATCATCGGCGACAGGAAGTTCCGCCGCACGGCAATGTACAACGAGCGCCGGCCATCGCTGTCGATCGGCCCGCTGGCGGGTCGGCCCCGGCCATCGAGAAACGGTGTCAGGTGAACGGGGACCGACGGGCCGTACATGGTCGGGTTGAGTCGGCCGGAGGCCGCCAGCATCGAGTCGCGGATCGCTTCGCCTTCGAGCCGGCGCAGCCGCGCGTGTGACAGCAGCCGGTTGTCGGGGTCTTTCTCGGCTGCCTCGGGGCTCGCCTGCGAGGACATCTGATAAGTGTCCGACAGGATGATCTCGCGAATCAGCTTCTTCGTGGACCAACCTTCGCGGACGAAGCGCGTTGCCAGGTGGTCGAGTAGTTCCGGGTGCGTCGGTTTCTCGCCGAGTTCGCCGAAGTTATCGGTGGAAGGCACCAGGCCGCGGCCGAACAGATGATGCCAGACGCGGTTGGCCATCACCCGCGCGACGAACGGATTCAGTTTCGGGTCGACCATCTGCTTCGCCAGTTCCAGCCGCCCGCTGCCGGCGCTCTTGATCCCCTCGCTGCCCGCGAGTGCTTCGAGGAACCGCCGCGGCACCACATCGCCCAGCGCCTTGTGCGACCCGCGGATGAAGACACGCTCATCGTAGCCGCTGCCGTCAATCATCGCCGGGGCGAGGCGGGATTCCTTGCGGATCCGGGCGGTAAGATCAGTCTGCTGCTTGTAGAAGGGGACTGCTGCTTCGATCACGTGGTCCCAGCTTCTGA
>JBBQII010000560.1:0-3394 GCA_038324795.1 Gemmatales bacterium | reverse complement strand
CCCGTACCTTCAACGGGGCCAGTGCGATCTCCATCTTCGACTCGTCGCCGAAGGGCTGAAGCTGGAAAATTTGAACCCGACGGTTCCGCTCGCCCGGCAGTACTTCGACGGTCGGCAGGCTCTCCTCAGTGATCAGCCAGTTCTGCAGCGAGGCCTTTGTGAGCAGCGCCCCCGGTTGCACATCGACGCGGGCCGGCCCTTCGACCGTCAGCGTCAATGTCACCTGGCCCGACAGCGTCGTTGACGTCGGTTCGACAGTCACCTGTGCGCGCACCTGGTCGCGCGTCTCTTCAATGGTGATGGCTGCGGGCAGCGCGCTTGCCAGCAGCAGGGTAGCCAGAATTGTCGAACCGATCCGCATCATGAATGTTTCCGCCTGCGTTCGCGTATCCGGAAAAACCGCAGCAACTCGTCGAAGTGCCCGCCGCCGGTGCCAACGTCGATCAGGTCGATCGGGACCGAACGGGTCAACTTCTGAAACGCCTCGCGCCGTTCACGTGCGCGGGCGGCGTACGCATCGCGCAGGGTACGGCTGTGTGTGTCGATCAGCGTGCGTCGGCCGGTCTCGGCATCGACGAGCGACATCAGCCCGACATCGGGCAATGCTTCCTCGAGGGGATCGCCGACGCGCACGGCCACCAGGTCATGCTTGCGGCCGGCCAGGCGCAGCGCCTGCTCGTACCCGGTATCGGCAAAGTCGCTGAATACGAAGACGATCGCCCGTTTCCGCTGAGAGCGGTTGAGCCAGTCAAGTCCGGCACGCAGCGAAGTTCCGGCCCGGGTCGGCTCGAAGTAGAGCACATCGCGCAGCACGCGCAGGATATGCCTGGCCCCGCGTGCCGGGCGGATGAAGCGTTCGACCGCGTCGGAATGAGTAATCAGGCCGACGCGATCGTTGTTCGCGTTGGCGCTGAAGGCGATCAGCGCCGCCAACTCGGCGGCGACCGTCCGCTTCGTCATCGCCTGCGAGCCGAAGTTCAGGCTGCCGCTGACATCCATCAACAGCAGCACCGTCAGTTCGCGCTCTTCGACGTAACGCTTGATGTACGGGGCATCCATGCGCGCCGTCACGTTCCAGTCGATGGAGCGCACGTCATCGCCGGGGCGGTACTCGCGTACTTCGTCGAACGAAAGGCCGGTCCCCTTGAAGGTGCTGCGATACTCACCGCCCAGCAGCGTCTGCACCGCGCGGCGGGCTCGCAATTGCAGTCGGCGGACCTGGCGCATCAACTCCGTGGGAAGCATGCGGGCATTATAGAAGTGGGCAGCACGACCGGCATAATCGTTCAAGTTTGCCCAGCTTGCCGGCCGATCTACAACTTCATGCGCCGCGCATTCCTTCTGCTTCTGTTTGTCGCCGGTTGTGCCCACCATCGTGGCGCGGCCGATCGCGGTACCGTCTCGCGCGATGTGGAAGCGCGTACCGGTCAGGCACTCGGTCCGAAGTTGCCACCCGAGCAACTTGTTCTTCCGGAAACGTGGTCGACGGAACAGAAGTTGACCGAAGACCTGGCCGTGTTGATCGCCCTGTGGAACAATCCGCTCTTTCTCGAGACGCTGACCGACCTGCAGATGACGCGCGGCGATCTGGTGCAGGCGGGGCTGCTGCCGAATCCGGAGTTCGTCTACCTTTGGCCCGAGCCGTACAAGCCGTTCAAGTATCTGGCGGAGATGCCGATCGAAGCGCTGTGGCTTCGGCCGATCCGCATGAAGGCGGCCGCGCAAGAGAACGAACGTACGGCCGCGCGCCTTACGCAGGCGGCCCTCGATCTCATTCGCGATACCCGGCAGGCGTATGCCGATTTCCTGCTCGGCCGCGAACGGTTGCGCGTCGCGGACGAAGCGGTGACGATCCGCACGCGTGTCTTCGAGATGGCCGAGAAACGACTCAAGGCAGGTGATGCCAGCGTGCAGGAAGTGGCCACGGCCCGCATCGACGCATTGCAGGCCGATCAGGATCGCATCCGCATCAGTTATGAAGCACCGGTCGCTGCCGAGCGGTTGAAGAATCTGCTGGGCCTGGGCAGCGTACCGGTAACGCTGACCGCGGATGATAAGCCGCGCACGCCGGGCCCGCGCCCGGGTGTGGACGACATTGCCGCCGAGGCGGTGCGCAATCGGCCCGACGCGATCGCGGCACGGCACTTTGCCGAAGCAGCGACGGAACGACTGCGGCTGGCCCGCATCGGCTGGTTCCGCGTGCTGGGAATCATGGATGCATCCAGCGGTCGCAACACAGGGCATGAGCTCGGCCCGGCGGTTCGCTTCACGGTGCCGATCTTCAACTGGAACCAGGGGAATCGACAGCGGGCGGAAGCGGAACTGGAAGCGGCAGAGCGCCGTCGGCATACGGTCCAGAACCAGATTCAACTCGACGTGCGGCAGGCATATCTGCGTGTGTCGCAGGCGGAAGCCGAGATGCGCATATTGAAAGAGAAAGTGCGGCCCGAAGTGGAGGCGGCCATCCGTCGGGCGGAGAAAGCATATAACGACGGAGCGGTCACTTACCTGATCGTGCTGGAAACCACCCGCCAGTTGATCGACGCGTACAACCGCGAAGCAGCTCTTCATGCCGACCTGCGCCGGGCGTGGGCCGAATTGGAACGCAGCGCCGGCCGTCGCCTTGAGTGACCCCGATATGACATCGAAACGCGGAACCGCTACCGGCATCGTCATCGGCGTGCTGCTGGCGTTCGTGCCGATGGGCATCTGGTGGATGCTGACACGTCCCGCGCCGGAAGCGGCAAAAGTTTCCGTCCCGCCGATCCCCGCCACGATTCCCAAGCCAGCCGAGGAAGAACAGTTCAACACGGTCATTCTGACCGACGACGCGATCAAGAGTCTCGCGCTGAAGACGGAGAAGTCCCGCATCGGCAAGTGGCAACGCTCGCGGCTGTACGGCGGCGATATCACGATTCCGCCGGGGCAATCGATCATCGTTTCCGCTCCGTTCAGCGCGATCCTCGAAGCGACCGGCAAAACGGTGCCGCGGGTGGGATCGCTCGTGTCGCGCGGCACACCGCTGTTCCAGTTGCTGCCGCTGTTGACGCCCGAAGGGAAAGCCAATCTCGCGGCTGCCAAGGTGGATGCCGACGGACAATTCCGCAATGCGGAGACGCAGGAAGCCGCGGCCGCACGCAACCTGGTCCGGGCGCGGATGCTGCTGGCCGACGATGTCGGCAGCAAGCAACGCGTCGACGATGCCGAGGCGGCGTATGACATCGCGACGCGGACGTTCGAGGCGGCCAAGTTGCGCGTGGCGTTGCTGACGAAACTGGCCGGCCAGGTGGAAGATGGTACTGCCGGTCCAATCCCCGTCGAGGCCCCCGCGAGCGGCATCCTGCGGCACGTCGCGGTAGCCCATGGTCAGCCGGTTCCGACGGGGGCGGTGTTG
>JBBQII010000559.1:0-3395 GCA_038324795.1 Gemmatales bacterium | reverse complement strand
GGTTTTACCGGTCCGGTAATGTCGACGCAGTCGCCCGGCAGCAACTGTGTGCGCTCGATCATCACCACGGCATCGGCACCCGCGGGCATCGGTGCCCCGGTCATGATGCGCGAAGCCTGGCCCGACTGAACATTCCGCGTCGGCACCTTGCCCGCCGGAATCTCTTCAATGATCTCACGTTCGGGCATCAGGTCGCCGGCAATGACGGCATAGCCATCCATCATCGCCTTCGTGTACGGCGGCGAATCGATGTCGCTGGCGACGGGCTCCGCCAGCACGCGCCCGATCGGCAGCGTATCGAGTTCAACCACGTCATCAGCCAGCGGTCGTGATTTGTCCAGTACGACCGCCAGCGCTTCGGCAACGTTCAGCATGCAGGGGATCTTACAGGTAAGAGGGGACGGCAGGAAAGACGTGTTTGCGCAAACGACAAATCGTTCAGTACGTCGCCGGAAGTTCGCCATGTAAACGCAGGTTGAAATAGCAGGTTTCAACGCCATCGGGCCTCGAATTGCCCTCCGGCGGTCGTAGCGTGCTCAAGTCGGGCAGGTCAGCGGGAAACTGCATCAGTGTTCGGAACAGGTCGTGATTGAACTCTGCTGCAAGGTCGGTGATACCGATCCACAATTTGCGAAACTCAACCAATCGTTCGTCGTCCAGCCCGAGTTGTTCGATCAGCGAAGCTGCTTCGTTCGACGTCGTCCGAATCTCGCCGTCGCCATCTACCGAGACAACCGATGAGACAAGCAGTTCCAAAGGATCTGAAACCGCTCGATCTCCCTTCGTCAGATTGCACGCGTTACAGCAGTAGATGAGATTCTCGTAGACGGATCGAGCGTCGGGGCTGATGGCGACAGGATTGAAGTGATCCAGTGCAAACGCCCCCTTGAATGATGTCCACTGCTCGCGGGCCAAGCAGTAGACACAACGAAAGTCAAACTCGTCTCGCAGCCATGGGCGATGACTTTCATAGTTGGCGTAGCCGCACGGGCCATGACGATGCCGATGAGGTTCTGACGGGTAGCTGAACGGGTTGGTCATGGTGCTTTGGCTCGTGCCGCGGCGGCTTGCATCAACAGATGTTGGTATAACTGCCGTGCTTCTTCAATCGGCAATGGCGCAACCTTTTCTCGAAATCGTTCCATCCGCTCCTGTAACTCCTCCAACTCGATGGACTCTTCCTCGGTCAGTGACCCGTCGTACTTCCGATCGATCAGAAGGCAGCGGCGATTGTTGAGTTCGTTGTTCCATTCGTCCGACTTGCTTGCCAACGATTCGCTGCGCCGAACCGGCATGAATCGGCCGATGGCTTCGCCGTCCCACTCGAATACGGAACCTTCTGTATCCACCGCGAGCCTCAGCAGAAATCGGCTGATCGAATCATCCTGGGAATTCAAGCTGATATGCTTCATGATTCATCCTTTGAATGGGGATGCCATCATTCTAACCCGGCCACATGTAAAAAGCACCTCGACCCAACTCAAAACTCCATCCCCCTCAGCGTCCGCGCCCCGATGCGCATCGGTAGCCAGATCGCCAGGGCCGCGGCAGCAACTCCGATCGGCGCACCGGCGAATACCCACAATGGCAGTCCGGTCTCGCCGCGGAAAACGACATCGCGTGCCAGCACCACATGATACGGGATGCTGACCACCGCGATCGCCAGCACGAGATACCCGAGGCTGGCCACGGTGAACATCGTGCCGCCGAAGCCGACGACGATCTTCGATGGATCGGTCTCGCGGAAGTTCGGCATCCAGGCGCTCATGCCGACGCACAAACCGCTGAGGCCAAACGCCAGCACGGCCACGTTAAGCTGATGCAACAGGATCGCCGCCAACGGCATATTGAGCACGATATCGCTGATCAGAATGATGCCCCCGGCCAAGAGCGCCGTCATGGTCACCGCGAAGGCGAACTTGCCCCACAGCAACTGTTCTCGCTTGAGCGGCAGCAGCCCCAGCACCCAGAACTTGCGGCCCTCCAGACTGATCAGGGGATAGACGAACCGACCCAGGTACGCGCACATGAGCAACCCCGTGGCCGACAGGTTCAACATGCTGACGACCGACTGGTTGATGACCGGCAGATCCGCCCCGAAGAACTGGCGGATGTTGATGACGCACATGAGCATCAGCCCCGCGAACAGGCCGAGTTGCCCAACCTGGGCCGGTTCGCGGCGGAAGGTGCGGAAGTCCTTGATCACCAGCAGGCGCGTCTTCGGGTCGAGATAGCCGACGCAGAATGACATCACGCGGTCGAGCCAGTGCGAGCCGTGTACCTGCCGGCCGCCCGCGCCAGCCGAGAGGCGGTTGTACCCCCGGCGATACCAGCGTTTCGCCAGCCAGGCCGCCAGGATGTAGCACACGCCGGCATGACTCCAGATGAGAGCAAGCGGCAACAGCGCTTCGGCTGGTTCGCCACGCGCGAAATGCAGCAGCCCGCCCGACATCCAGCGACTGGGCGACATGGGGCTGTTCGCCAGCGTGAACATCCCGAACAGTTCTTCGAGCGCCCCACGATTGCCAACGGCCGCGCGTGTCAGCCCCAGCATGCGCACGGCCCAGTAGATGACGCCCGCCAGGGCCAGCAGGCCCAGCCCGATGAACGCCTGCTTGCGCCGCTGCGGGAAGAAGTTGACGAACAGGATCGCCGCGATCGAACCGACCGCGCCGGCGAGAATCACGTAGCCGATCAGGAACACGGGCAGCGACAGGTAGAAAAGCCATGGCACATCGAACACATAGCCATACGCGATCAGGATCGGCCCGCCGAGGACGACAAACGCCCATGAACTGTAGACGATCGCCCCCTGGTACTTGCTGCCGAAGATCTGGTCGGCCCGGGCGGGTGTGGTCAACAGGAACTTCGCTTCCGCCCCCGTGAACAGGCTGGCGTAAATGATCAAGCCGGTCGAGAAGGCCAGCATGCAGCCGAGCGTGAAGAACATCGCATCGAAAAGCAGCCCGACGATGCCGCCCGCGAACGGGAGCTTGCTTTCACGCATCAGGCCGAAGCCTTCCCACGCAGCCGCATACAGGCCGGCCCACAGCAGCAGGCTGCACGCCAGCATGGTCGCCATGCGCATGCGCGAATTGCCCAACAGCAGCGACCCGGCATTTCGCAGGATGCGCCAACGCAGTTTCTGGAACAGCCAGCCCTGATTCATGCGACCGCCTCCACCGGCTGAATGTCGCCCGATTCTTCGGTCAGCTTCAGGAAGACATCTTCCAGCGAACCATCCAGCGACGCCTGCTTGCGAAGCGTATCCAGCGTGCCAACGGTGATCAACCGCCCGTGATCGACGATGCCGATCCGGTCGGCCAGTTCCTGAGCAATATCGAGCGAATGCGTGGAAAGGAAAACGGTCGTGCCGCGCTTCGTCTCATCGCGCA
>JBBQII010000558.1:0-3402 GCA_038324795.1 Gemmatales bacterium | reverse complement strand
GGCCGCCATCGACCGCGAGGCGGACATTCCCCGCAGTGTCATCGACGGCCTCGCACAGCTGGGTGTGCTCGGCATGGCTGCGCCCGTCGAGTTCGGCGGGCAGGGCTTCACGCAGCAGGGTTACTGCAAGATCCTGGAAGTCATCGGCGGGCATTGCGCGTCGACCGGGGTGTTTGTGAATGCCCATCACAGCATCGGTGTGCGGGCGCTGGTGCTCTTCGGCACGCCGCAGCAGCAAGCAGCCTTCCTTCCTGATCTGGTCTCCGGCAAGAAGCTGGCGGCGTTCGCGTTGACCGAACCGAACGCGGGGTCGGATGCCGGCAACGTGCAGACGCTGGCTACTCCCACCGACGATGGCAGTTGGTCGCTGACCGGAGAGAAGCGCTACATCACCAATGCCGCCATCGCGGACGTGCTGACCGTGATGTCCCGCACCCCGGCCCCGACGGCGAGCGACCCGAACGCCACGCGCATCACGGCATTCCTGGTGACGCCGGACATGCCCGGGTTCGAGATCGTCGAAGGCCGCATGCCGAAGTGCGGCATCAAGGGGACAGCGACGGGGCGGCTGCGCTTCACCAACATGAAGGTGCCGAAAGAGAACGTCCTCGGCAAAGTCGGCAACGGGCTGAAGGTCGCCCTGTCAGTGCTGAACTTCGGTCGTACGACATTTGGTGCATCGTGTACCGGTGCGGCCCGGTTCCTGGTGAATGCCGCGACGAAGCACGCGAACACGCGCATCCAGTTTCAGCAGCCGATCGCGGAATTCGAGTTGGTGAAGAAAAAGATCGCCTTCATGGCCGCCCATGCGTTCGCGATGGAAGCGGCAACGACGTCCTGTGCCGCGTTCATCGACAACGGGGCCGACGATTACATGCTCGAAACGGCGATCCTCAAGGTGTTCGCGACCGAGCATCTCTGGACGATCGTCAACGATACGATCCAGATCTTCGGCGGGCAGGCCTACTTCAGCAACGAACCCTACGAACGGATGATGCGCGACGCTCGCATCAACACCATCGGTGAAGGGGCGAACGACGTGCTGAAGGCATTCATCGCCGTCGTCGGCTCGCGGGCCCCGGGGATGAAGCTCGACCGCATCCGCAAGAACCCGCTGAAGCTGGGCGCCTGGGCCGTCGGCCATCTCTGCAAGTGGACGCCGCTGGCCGGTCGGCCGGAAGTTCCGGTGAAGAGTACCGAGCTGACGACGCTGGCGGGCAAACTGTCGAAGCAGGTGAAACGCCTGGGCCTGAACCTGCCCTGGGTGTTCAAGATGTGCGGAACCGAAGAGCGCTTCATCCAGGCCCAGTACCTGCACGAACGGCTCGCGGACATCGCCATCGACCTGTACGTCGGCAGTTGCGCGCTGAGCCGGCTGGACCATCTGCTGACGAGCGGCAGCAACGACGTGGCCGAGATCGAAGCGGGCCGACACTTCGTGCGGATCGCCCTGCGGCGGATCGACCAGAACTTCGCCGCGCTCTACGACAACGACGACGTGGGCACGACAATCGCCGCGAACGCAACGCTGCAGGGGCGATGAACGAGATGGCAGGTAGATGGAAAATGTCAACTTCGGGAGAGTGGCAGAAGAAGGAAAGGCAGCCACGAATGAAGACAGGATGAAAACCGGATAAGAGAATGCAGGCGATCACAAACTGCCAGCGGTTCTTATCCGGCTTTCATCCGCGGCCATGTCTTCATGACTTGAAGTGGCGGTCGCCCCCGAGGATGCATGTCGACCCGCTGTCAATCCCCGCGGGGCCGTCCGTCGTATAGAATGAATTAGATGACCCCGCGGGAGGAACTGTTCATGCTGCTGCGACTGCTGGCGGTGCTTGTGATCGGGTTGACGGCTTCGGCCCCCGTCTTCGCTCAGGCGAAGGACGACAAGGTGCTGACGATCCGGTGGTTCGGCCAATCGTTCTTCCAGGTCGAGGCCAGCGACAAAACGCTCATCGTCGTCGATCCGCATTCGATGATCGAGTACAACCGGCCGACCTGCAAAGCCGATCTGGTGCTGATCACGCATGAACACGACGATCACAACCAACCCGACGCACTGACCGATTCCAGGGAAGCGAAGATCATTCGCGGCCTGACTGTGAAGGGCAAGCGGCAGGAATGGGCGAAGATCGATGAGAAATTCAAGGACATCAAGATCCGCAGCGTTCCGAGCTTTCACGATGCGGAAGATGGCCTGAAGCGGGGCAAGAACAGCATCTTTGTGTTCGAGGTCGACGGCCTGAAGATCGCCCACCTGGGCGACCTGGGCCACTCGCTCGAAGCGGAACAGATCAAGGCGATCGGCGGGATCGACATCCTGATGATCCCGGTCGGCGGCATTTACACCATCAACGGCGAGAAGGCCCGTGAGGTCGTCGACCAGTTGAAGCCGCGGCTGTACGTTCTGCCGATGCACTACGGCAATCGCGCGGTCGACACGCTGCAGGATCCGTCGGAATTCATCGAAGGCCGGAAGAACGTCCGCACACTGGAGAAGAGCAACACGCTGATCGTCCCGATCGGCCTGAAGCTCGACAAGCCGACGATCGTGCTGATGAACTGGTCCAGCGATTCGTAAGCTGTTGTTGAACGAACAATTCCCCGAAAGGAACCCGATGGGCGGCGTCAATCCCTACATCTCGAAGAGCACGGCCCCGGTGGCTGCGAAGAAGTTCAAAGTCACGTTCATTGAAGAAGATTCAGGCGAGAAGACCGTTTTCGATGTCGACCCGACGAAGCTCCCCTACGCGCGGACCGGGCTCGACGGCAGCGTGCTTGATCTTGCCTTTGGTGCCGGCGTGGCGATCGATCACTCCTGTGGCGGGGTCTGCGCCTGCGCAACCTGCCATGTGCATGTTCGCGAGGGCCTGGGCTCCTGCGGCGAGGCGAGTGACGATGAACTCGATCAGCTCGACAGTGCGAGACAATTGACGCTCGAATCGCGTCTCAGCTGCCAGTGCGTTCCGAACGGGACGCAGGACCTCGTCGTAGTAATTCCTGCGTGGAACAAGAACCTGGTGCGCGAAGGGCATTGACGGATGCAGCGCGTCTGCGGCCGGTGGGGTGTGCAAGTTGGCCAATTCCTCCCGGTTCGCGACGGACGCCCGATCAACGGCGGCTAGAATCATGGTCTCCGTCTCGAAAAACGTGCCGCATCCAGCCAACCCCGGGAGACCTTGGGGGACGGCAGCTTCCTCACGGAAGTGGATGCCGAATGGGCCGCACGAAAGCAAGTGCCCATTCACCGGGACAGGATGCTCCGCCGTTTACTTGGGTTCTGGAAAGCAACCAAGAGAGGTAAGCTCGCGAACGGCGAAGCGAATGTTCCGGGGCGATCGGTCTGGGAAACCGGTCGCCCCCGCGGCGTCAAGCCGGGGGGGCAGTCTCCAATGGCCG
>JBBQII010000557.1:0-3404 GCA_038324795.1 Gemmatales bacterium | reverse complement strand
GTCACCGAACAACTTCTTGAAGGCCGACAGCACTCCCGATGCGATCAGTGGCCGTTGGCTCGCGTCGGTGCTGGCCAGCACATTGAAGGCAACCGGGTACTCGGCATCGGCCGCGTCGAACAGAATCACGTCGTTTGTCCGCTTCGACGGAACTGCTCGCAGCACCGCTTCGGTCAGGTCGCCGTGCGGATCGATCAGGGCCAGTCCCCTGCCGGCCGTCAGGTCGCTGGCGATCAGTTGCTGCAACAGCGTCGTCTTGCCCATGCCGGTTTTGCCGACCACGACTGCATGGCGAAGGCGGTCCTCGTGCAGGATGCCGAACGGCTCGTGCTTGCCCCGGAAGCGCGTGGTGCCGATCAACGTCAGTCCCGGATCATTCGCCGGTGTCGGCAGCGTCAACGGTGGCGGCAACTCGCGGCTGTCGACGCTTTCCAGTGTTGGCGACGGCTGGTCGGCCCCCGCCGGTGGGTGCCACAGGGCCGCCGCTTCGTTCGGTGTCAGCAGGAACGTTCGCGGTTTGGGCTGAGGCTTACGGAGGATGTCATCCGCCTGATAGCCCGCTCCATCGGGGTCGGTGAACAGCGAGAACACGCCGGACAGTGTCTCCAGCCGTTGCACGGCTTCGCGGGCCGACTTGGCCGGGGCACTGACTGATAGCGTCAGGTTGGCGTGGAACAGCGGTTGCCGGAACTTCTCCTTGGCCAGTTCAAATGCTTCGGGTGCCGGCTTGCGGCCCTTGAACAGGTTCGGCAGCCAACGTGCGAACCACCGCATCGGCGCGACGTAGCTGCGGCCGGCGATCGCGTAGACCGTTGCCCACGATGGCGACAGCCAGAGCGCGGAACTGGCGAGGCCATGCAGCACTCGCTTGGCGCGGGTCACATCCTTGCTCCACGCCCGTTGCAGCCGCAGCGTGATCCGCGAGCGGGTTGACGATGTTTCCGGCTCGATCGCACCCAGGAGCGCTGACAACGGATCGGTCAGCGAACGATCAGTGTCGAGGAACCTCCGAAAGTCTTTCGCCGGGAACAGGTCGGACTCAAGACGCAGCGACATGCTCCACGTCAGCGTGCCCGGCTCCGGATCGAGGGCATCGTCGTCGAGTTCGTCGAGCCGGACATCGGGATAGGCGGCATAGAGTTGTCGGCGCAGGGCCGCGTTCCAGCGTCGATTACAGCGGATGAACAGGCCGTTCTGCTGCCCGCGATTGGCGATCGCGAACTCGATCGGCTCGCTGCCCATGTCGCTTCGGTGGATGGCCGTGAGCAGTTGCTCCATCGCCATGGGGCTTCGCTGATGGCCGGCAGGGACGGAGAGGGCGACGAGCATTCAGGCAGGGTAGCGCACGGGGAGCGTGTTGCGACTTCGTTCGACGGCTGAATCGTGGTATAGCGCACGATGGAAGCGATGGAGAGAGAACTTTCGAGATGGAGTGTTTCGTGGTAGAATACCCTCATCATGATGAACGCATCGTTACCGTTGTCCGTGGAACTGATCCCTGATCCCGAACTGGGTGGCTTCACCGCCAGGGTGCCCGATATCCCTGCCTATGGCGAAGGTGAGACGGCCGATGAAGCCATTGCCGACCTGCGTGTTGCACTGCGGGGCTACATCGAGGCGTTCGGCCTGGAAGATGCGCTCGGCCGGGCCCGCACGGCGATCGAAGTGCGCACGCTTCACTGGAACCTGGCGGAACTGGCCCATGGCTAATCTGCCCCGACCCAGCGGCAAGGAGATGGTGCGATTCCTCGAAGCGCTCGGCTTCACGATTGTCCGCATCACGGGCAGTCACCACATCATGCAAAACACGCCGAAGCAGACGACGGTGCCGGTTCATGGCAATCAGACACTCAAGATCGGCACCCTGCGCAGCATCCTTCGCGACATCGATATGAGCCCGGCGGAGTTTGAGCGGCTGTGGCGTGCCTGAGCAACACGCACTTCCGGTTTTTCCGCCCCCGGTGGTTGTGCCCTGTTCGCCGGGGGCGGACTGCCGATCGCTGAACGGTGTCGGCACACCACAAGCGGAGGGATCAGCGGCGGGTCTTCCGCCGCCTGGTCAACCACGAGCGATCGAACCCATGGCTGGCGAACCGACCTCCCGCGGTTGAGATCCACCATGCCCCGTTCGGGCAAACCCGAGTTCGGGCTTCGGCGTCGCCGTTCTCAACACGACAGGCCCCTACGGTATCACGGGCTCCGGCTGAACCGCAGGCACTTCCGCTTGCGCGGCCGCGTCCGGCATGGAATGAAGCAGCGAGGCCGGCTCCTGCTGGTGATCGCGGAACAGCCTTTCAAACAACGGGAGTCGCCGGCCAAGGTAGTCATCGAGCGATGCCGCCAGGAACAGCCGTCGCTGCGGATTCTTGGATGCCTTGGCCGCGAGTGCCAGAATCGCATCGAGCCGGCGGTGCTGCTGCGTGGTCAGTACCAGCACACGGAACCGTTGCGCCGCCGTCGCGGCCAACGTTTCGTATAGGTCGACCTTGCGTTGCCACGCATGCACCGACCGCACGGAGCGTATGGGCTCGCTGCCGCAGTCGATCTCGACGACGTAGTGATACTCACGACCGTCCTGCATCAGCGAAAACGCGCAATCGGGCATGAGCCGTTCCCGGCCGACCTGCAGCCGCAGCGTGTTCTCGCGGAAGAAATCGAGTACCGGGATCTGGAACGCGTGAGCGCTGCGCAGCGTGGCGATGATGAACTCAGCCAACGCGTAGGTGTGCCGTTGGCGGGCGATGCCGATCTCCTTGAAGGCGTACTTCGAGTGCGGCCGGGCATCGTTGCCGTGCAGCATCCGGAATCCGAGCGGTGTCAGTAGGTAGTAGGCGGGGCTGCCGATACGGCCGGCCAAGCCGCCGTAGCGGGCCTGCTTCACCGGGCCGGCGCAGAGCTTCTGCAGGCGGGCTCGCACCTTGCGTTCATTGGTGAATCGGCCATTTCGGAAAATGTCGCTGACGGCCAGTAGCTGCGCCGCGGTCATCGGCGTCTTATCCAGTACGGCCAGTATCTCTTCGTCCCGGATGGTGATCGTTGCCATAACCCGGAACGAAAGGGTAGCATCCCTCTTAACCTTCCGCACCCCCATGGAACGCAAAAAGCCATTCGTGAACGTCGATGAACTGATGCCGCAAGTTTCCGTCGAGCAGGCCGCGGCCTACTACGGCTACATGCTGCCCGAACTGATCCGCGTCGGCAGCGAGACTCGCACCGCCTGCTTCCTGAACTGCGGCAAGTCGAAAGAGACCGGCGACCGGGCACTGGCGATTCAAGAGACCGACCCCTTGAAGCCGTGGTTCTGCCACCAGTACGGTTGCGGCAAGAACGGCAACCTCGTATCACTGTGCGACCTGATGGCACCGGGCGTGCCCACAGGCGGCCGACCGCGTGGCGAACGCTTC
>JBBQII010000556.1:0-3412 GCA_038324795.1 Gemmatales bacterium | reverse complement strand
TGGGCACCGTCTCGGTGACTGGTTTCCACGCAATACCATCGACGGAACGCAGCGTGCCCTTGGTCGTGGTGGCGAGGAAGTCCTTGCCCAGGAACTCAACGCATTTGATGTCGCCACGGTCGGCATTCACCTTGTTGTTCTGCCACGTTTTGCCGTCCTTGCTGACGGCCAACAACCCGCCCTGACCGCCGACGACGAACACCCCATTGCCGAAGGCGACACGCTTCCAGCCGGCATTCTTGTCCACCTGCCCATCCATCTGCGTGACGGTGATCTTCTCGCTCTTCGGGTCGAAGACGATGGCGGGGCCGAAGTCGCCCGAGCCGACGATGAGACCGTTACCCCGGGCGGTGGCGCGGATCCAGTGCGTTTTGGTCGGCATCTCCGCGGCGGCGACGGCTTGCCAGCGTTCGCCGTCGGCCGACTTGAAGACCTTGCCGCGCAGGTCGATCGCGTAGACCGTGTCGCCCATCACTTCGAGACCGAAGATCGGCGACGAGCCGGGGATGACGCCATCGGACCAGCGCTCGCCATCGCGCGTTCCCGTCAGCCGACCACTGAAGTAGCCGCCACCCGCCATAAACGTGCCTTTGAAGTTGCAGGCGACGTTCAGGTCATTCTGATCGTGCTTCGGTTCGCCCCAGGAAACGTGCTTCTCCCAGGTTTTGCCATCTCGCGACAGCATCCGATGCCCGCCGTGACCGACGGCAAGATACCAGTTGTCGCCCTTCGGCGGGTCGGCGGCGATGGTGAACGGTACGGCGGCAATAAGCAGTATCAGCACAATCAGTCGCATGGTGCGTTCTCCTTCGCAGCAGAATAACGAAGATGGCGTCGAAAGGAAACGAAATCATCCGAAACAGGGGGATAAGAACAGCGCCAAGTTAACTTGCTGCCTCGGGCGAGCGTCGGCCGGTTCAGGACTTCGGCTCAATGCGTTCAAGGGCTTCCTGGGCAGTCTCGGCAAGGGCCGGTTCGGTGCGGACGATCTCACGCAGCCGCGCGGCCGCCGGCTTGGCATCGGGGCCGATCTGGCCCAGCGACTCGATAGCGGCTTTCTTCAACACCGGGTCAACGTCCTTGAGCATCAGTGCCAGGCGCTTGACGGCATCCTTCGCGGCGGGTCCCATCTTACCGAGTGCCGTCGCCGCCCGCACGCAGACGGGGCTCTTGTCGAACTGCGAGATCGGCGTGCGATCATCCAGCGAGACAATCAGTTCGGGGATGATACCCTTCGCGCTCGGCCCCAGAAGGTCGGCAAAATCCATTGCCGCGAGGCGACCCCCCTGCCCCGTACCCGGCGTGCGCGTCTTGAGTGCGTTGGTGATGACCGCCAGTTGCGAATCCGGATTCACACCCAGCCGATACAGGGCCGTCGCGGCCCATACGCCGGAAGCGGGGTCCTTACTCATCGCAAGTTTTTGCAACTGCGGTGTGGCCGCCTTCGCCGCGGGGCCCATCAGCGCCAGCGCCCGGGCCGATGCCTTGCGCTCGACCGTCTCGCCGCGATCGAGGCGTTCACCCAACAGGGCCAATGCCTCGGGCGTCGGTTGCCCGATGCGGCCGAGCGCGCGTAGCGTTGCCGCCTTCATCAACGGTGAGCCGCGGAAATCCTTAACGATGGCCGGGATGGCCGACTTCGCATTGGCCCCCTGGCTGCCGAGCGCTTCGAGTACCAACACCCGCTCCTTATCGTCCTGCGATGGCAACAGTGCGGCAATCGCCGCCACGTCGGCGGGCACCTGATCGCCCAGCGCGGCCAGCGCTTCGAGCACTTCGCGGCGCAATGCCTCATCCTGTTCGCCGAGTTGCTTGCAGAGTTGCGGCGCGATCGGTGCCGCAAGCGGCCCCAGCGCCTTCAACACGCTGACTGCACCCCGACGAACATCGAAGTCCGGGTCGGCCAGCTTCGCCCCCAACGCGGGCACCGCTTCCTTTGCGGCCGGGCCGAACGCGCTGAGCGTCAAGATCGCCTGTTCGCGAAGAACGACGTTCTCATCATCCAGCAGCTTGACGATCGCAGGGACAGCGGCCGCCCCCTTGCGGCCGAAGCGAGCCAGTGTCATGGCGGCGCTGTACTTCTGGTTCGGCGTGGCCAGGGTCAGCAGCTCGGCGATCTTCGCCACCAGCGGTTCAGAATCCGCGCCGAGTTGCGACATCGCCAACCCCGACGTTGATACCAGCAGCATGTCGGGCATCAGCTTGTCGGCTTCACCGTCGAAGATCTTCTGCAGCGTGGGAATTGCCTCCGCGGCATCGGGACCGATGGCGGAGAGAACGCGGGCGGCCATCCATACGTGAAAGGCGTTCTTGGAACCGAGCATCTCGATCAGTGCCGGCACCGCAGGCTTGCCGATCTTGCGCAGGGCCGCCATCACGGGTGACTCATCCAGCGCCGTCGATGCTTCCCGGGACGACTTGGGGCGATAGTACTTGATGAAGTCTTCCTCGGTCGTCGCCTTCAGCACGGCGGCCAGCGGTACGACCGCCTCTTCGGCCTCTTTGCCGAAGCTGCCCAGCATCTCGGCCACTTCCAGCCGGACGAGCATCAATTCTTCGCGATCGTTCTCCGCGGGCGGCTTCTCGATCAACGGCAACAGCGCGGGAAGGATCTCCTTCGGCAGCGGGCGGATGGCGTTGAGAGCCCTGGCTGCATCAAGCACAATCAGCGGATCGGCATTGGAAAGCATCAGAACAAAGTCGGTCGGACTGGATCCGCCAATCTTGCCGAGCGTCACGAACGCCACCTGACGGACATCGGGTTCTACGCTCTCGCACAGCGACAGCAGATTGCCCGTGGCCGCCTTGGCTTTCGGCCCCAGGAGGCCGATCGCGATCGCGGCATGCAGGCGCACCTGCGTGTCGTTGTCCTTTAACGCTGCGATGAGAATCGGCAGGCCTTTGTCGAGCGCGACCTTTTCGCCGGCGGGGCCGTACTTCAACAGCCCGGCGATCGCCGCTTCGCGGGCGCTGTTCGCCTCGCCGGGAATCCGTTCGCCCTGCGAATAGGTCCTATCCGCAAGCAATGCCGTGAACACCGGAAACGTTTCGGCCGCATCGTACTGCGATATGCCGCGCATGCCGTTGCCGCGCGAGGCGGAGCTCTTGCTTTTCAGGTTGGCGACGGCCGTCTCCCAGGCTTTGTCGTTGGTGTCGCCAATCACAATCTTCTTGGCACCGTTCTCATCCGCCGACGACTCGGCCGGCTTCTTCTTCGAACACCCGATGGCGAGTGCAAGCAGCGCCAGCCCCAACAGCACATGGCGAACCATGGAGACATCCCCGGTGAGATCATGAAGAACAGGTCGTTTCATCTGCGGCTATTCTGGCGAGCGAAAGGGGGATGCACAAGCGGCAATCTGGACACATCGACCGGGCAGATCGAGAATTTCGTTTGTCGCACCTGTCACGG
>JBBQII010000555.1:0-3420 GCA_038324795.1 Gemmatales bacterium | reverse complement strand
AATGCCCGGGCTTTTCCGCCCGTGAAGAAGGCATCATGCGGATGGCGTTTCAGCGCTTCGCAATAACCGATCAGCATACGTTCAAGTGTTTCCGTGTCGTCGTGTCCGTCGGCGTTCATGCGCTCTTCCGCATGCCATGCGGGGCGTTGCCAGTAGATCGCCTCGCGCGGAGACAGTTGCACCGCTTCATCGTGCCGGCCTTCGCGCGAGGCGATGCTGGCGCGAAGCGAATCGATCACGAGAATGCTGAACAAGTACGCGCAGGCGATCGCCACGGGCATCCCCGGCCAGCGCACCGCCGCTCGCGGCGTCGCCATCACGATGGCTCTTTCGTTCTGGCGCGACACAATTCCCAGCAACACCACCGCGAGCGAAGCGCTGCCAAGCGACATGAACCCGAACAGTTGGGCGATGGCGAACCCGGAGAGCGATGCCGCAAGCGGCGGAGATAAAGGTGAGCGAACGATCGCCCATACGCCGTAGATCATGGCGCACGCGCCGAGCAACCCCTGCGTGGCGAGTACCTGAATGAGCGGATTGTGCGCCCTTGCGGGGGTGGTGCCGTCGTTGGGCAGCCAGTAGTCGGGACGGGCGAACTGGCCGAAGGTTTGGCCGAAGGTGTCCGGCCCCCAGCCGACGAAGGGGCGTTCCAGGAACATCTGCCAGCCGGCCGACCAGATTGCCCATCGGCCGGCGTCATCGAGAAAATGCGTCAGCCGATCGCGCACCGCGGGCACGGCCAACGCCGCGACGATCGGCAGTAGAAGGAGAGCAGCACGCGACCAGCGCGGCCGGGCGAAGAACAAGGCAACGAAGGCCGACGCCGCCAACCCCAGCCAGGCGGAACGCGACAGGGTCAGCACGATCAGCAACGCGATGCCGACTGCCAGAATCGCGCAAAGGGCACGCTGTTGCCGCCAGCGCCAGACGACCAGCGGCAGCGCGAGCACAAGATACGCCCCCAGCGCGTTGGGATGGCCCAAGGTGGAGGACGGTCGGCGTGTGTCGCCGACGGTGGAGTAACCGGTCCATGTGAACGGATCGAGGTTGAGAGTCTGCACAACGCCGTAGATGACAATGACGATGGTGGAGATCGTAACGACGGTGAGCAACTGCTGAATTCGCTGCGGTGTATCGATCAACCAGCGGCTGGACAGGAACAGGACGTAAAGACAGGTGAACGTCAACAGCCCCGCGAATTGACCATGCTGCCCGTACAACGACGAATACGGGCTGCACGAAGCGGCGGTCGAGACCCCGGCCGACATGACGAACAGTCCGCCGGCCAGCACCAACGGCTGACGCAGTTCATGACTCAGCGAGCGCGGCAGTGCGAAGGCGCGAAGGGACAGTAGCGCGAGCGTCGTGGTAACCAGCAGCAGCAGTTTGATGAACTCGAAAGCTTCAACGGTGACGCGCGCGAACGCCAGCGGCACCAGCAGCAGATGGGCGTACAGCACCACACGGGCGATCGATTCGATTCCCATGGGACGGGGGATTACGTCCCCTGCTCGCCCCGGTCAAGGCGGATCAGATCTCGGCTTGCGTGAAAACGGCAGGGTCGGCATGATAGGAAGCTCGGATCGGCCTGCCGCCGGCGCTCACCTTTGGAGTTTCAAGGATATAATTCAGGCATGCAAGCCTCCCCGCGTCCGCTGCGGATTGCCCTGACCGCGGACCTCCACTATGGTACGCGCCACACCGCCGGAAATCTGGCGACGTTGGAGCTTGCGCAGAGCCTGTACGAACGTCCTCCCGATGTTCTGATCCTCGGCGGGGATATCGGTGCGGGCGATGACTTCGCCCGCTGCCTTGACCTGTTCGCGCCACTCAACTGCCTGAAGGCGCTCATCCCCGGCAATCACGATATCTGGGTTACCTCGACAGACAGCCGCGGCGACTCGCTCAACGTCTACCGCAACCTGCTGCCGCAGCTGGCGAACGAGCGTGGCTTCCACTACCTCGATCAGGCCCCGTTGCTGTTGCCCGAGTACAGCCTGGCGATTGCCGGGAACATCAACTGGTACGACTACTCCTGGTCGATCGACGAACTGCGCCGCACGATGCCCGATTGGGCCGAGCGCCTGCGCACCAAGCGCTTCCATCGCGGCCGGCACAACGACGCCAACTATGTGCGCTGGCCCTACTCCGATGCGACGTTCACCACCGAGTGCGTGGAAACGCTGACCCGGCACATTGATGAAGGCCTGCAGCAGATGGATCACGCCATCGTGGTCACGCATCACCCGGCCTTTCGCGGCTTGAACTATGCCGCGCCGGAACCGCTGCAGCCCGACGACCTCCTCTGGCGTGCGTACTCGGGCAACACGATGCTCGAAGATGAACTGGCGCGCCGTGCCAGTCGCATTCCCTTCGTGTTCAGCGGGCACACCCACTTCGCGCGCGAAGGCAGCCACTACGGCATCCGCGGCCACAACATCGGCGGCGACTACCACTTCAAGCGCCTGCTGACCGTCGACTGGCCCACCGGCGTGGTACGGGCAACGCAGTTCGGCTGACAGCGCCGCGATCAACTCGTAAATCAACACTTCACCATTTGATCCACCCGACTGGAACTGCATCACTCATGGTTTTTGCCAAGCCGTTCGAACTGTTCGCTTCACGCAAGATCACCCGGGCGCTGTTGAGCGTGGCCGACAAGACGGGGCTGGTTGATTTCGCCCGCGCACTTGTCGCGCAGGGCGTCGAACTGGTCTCGACCGGCGGCACGCGCGAGGCGATCGCCGCGGCGGGACTTCCCGTGAAGGATGTCAGCGACCTGACGAAATTCCCCGAAATGCTCGACGGCCGGGTGAAGACGCTGCACCCGTTCGTCCATGCGGGGTTGCTGGCCCGGCGTGATGATCCGGCTCATCTGCGCACGCTGGCCGAGCATGGGATCGGCCTGATCGATCTGGTGGTCTGCAACCTGTATCCGTTTGCGAAGACCGTGGCCCGGCCTGACGTAACCGTCCACGAAGCGATCGAGAACATCGACATCGGCGGGCCGACGATGGTGCGCGCGGCCGCGAAGAACTATGCCGCGGTCGGCATCGCCAGCGACCCTGCACAGTACGCCGGCCTGGCGGAGGAACTGGCCGAGTCGGCCGGGCATCTGTCGCTGGCGACACGCGAACGGCTGGCTGCCGAGGCGTTCGCGCGTATTGCCGAGTACGATGCCGCGATTGCCGGCTACTTCGCACAGAAGAGTGATGCGCTGCCGGCCACATTGTCACTCAGCTTCCAGCGGAAGCAATCGCTGCGGTATGGCGAGAACCCGCATCAGCAGGCGGCGTTCTATGTGGAAGCATCGTATCGGCCCGATTGCGTGGCCGGGGCCGAAGTCCTGCACGGCAAAGAGCTGAGCTACAACAACATTCTCGATCTCGACAGCGCGCTGAATCTGGTGCGCGAGTTCGA
>JBBQII010000554.1:0-3428 GCA_038324795.1 Gemmatales bacterium | reverse complement strand
CCGCCGGCCATGCTGGCGATGACATATTGCAGCGGGCCAAACTCGCCGGTATCACGCAGCCGCAGGGCATGCTCGGTGCCCCATTCATGGCGGAAGAGGCTGGACGACATGAGCGGCGCCTTGTGCTTGACCGCGAAGTCGAGGATCTTGCGCGTGCCCTCGACGGTCTTGCCGATCGGCTTGTCGCAGAAACAGGGCAGACCCTTCTCGAGAGCCGGCGCGAGCAAGTCGAAGTGATCGTCGCCCTTGCCCGATGCATCGCCGAGCCAGATGGCATCGACGTTGTCGACCATCTCCCTGAGCGACTTCGCCGGCTTGCAACCGGGAAATGCATCGCAGAACGGGCCGGCGGCCGTCGGGTCGGCATCGTAGTAATGCGTCATCGACGTATCAGGGAACGGCCAGCCGTCGAACGCGTTGCGGGGGTTGCGCACGACGGTGCTGAAGAACTTCGCCGAACCGGGGTCGAGATGCTTTTTGACCGCGTCCACATTGCAAGTCGGGTGCAGGTATTGCGCGAAGTGCCAGGTGTGGCCGTTGGTCTTTTGCGGCTTGCCGTCGCGGCTGGCGGAGATGACGCCGATCCGGTACGACTTGGCCGGTGCGGCCTGCGCGGCATGAATGCCGCCGATGGCGAGCGCCCCGGCCGCTGTCAGAGTGAGTGCTTCACGACGATTCAGAGGAAGCGGGTTCATGGGGAGAGATGCTCCGGAGAGGGTCGGCATGGTGGGAGTGCGTTACCATACCCTGCCCCGCCGACCGACGCAGCAGAAAACCGGCCGAAAAACGCGCGAACCGAAGAGCTATCGCCGGGCGTCTTGTCCACGATGGGGTTCGGAAGTAAAGTGATGGAGACGGATTGCCGGAGTGGCGGAATGGCAGACGCGACGGATTCAAAATCCGTTTCACGCAAGTGAGTGTGGGTTCAAGTCCCTCCTCCGGCATTGCGGAAACGAAATGAAGGTAGCCGGAAGAGTCAGCGATGGTTTGAAACCGTCACTGCTTCTTCCGGCTATCTTCATTTTCTCCCTGCGGATTGCGCTTTGCAATCGCTCGCCAATGCTGTTGAATGACGCCAATCGAATCATTCATCACGGGATACCTTCCATGCGTTCGCTGCTCATCGCCTTAGTCTTGCTCACTGCATCCCCCCTTCACGCGGCCGATCCGCCGAAGCTGCTCGTTCTCGTCGCCTTCGACCAGATGCGCGGCGACTACCTCCAGCGATGGCAGAAGCTTTTCGGCACGGATGGCTTTGCACGCCTGCAGCAGGAGGGGGCCTGGTACCAGAACTGCCACTACCCCTACGCTCACACACAGACCGGGCCGGGCCATGCCTCGATGCTGACAGGGTGTGCCCCCGATCAGCATGGCATCATCATGAACCAATGGTACGACCGCAAGACGGGTGTTGCAGTCAACTGTTCCCAGTCCGATCGCTACGAACGCGTGCCAGCATTGCCGAACCCGCTGCCCAGGGAAGAGTTCAAAGACCCGAAGAGCTCGGTCGACGCTGAACCGAAAACGAAGATGGCGGGCAGTCCCGATCGGATCCTCGCGCCGACTGTCGGCGACGTGCTGAAAGCAATCAATCCGAAATCGAAAGTCGTGGGCCTGTCGTTCAAGGACCGCTCTGCCCTGCTTCCCGTGGGCAAGGATGCTGATGCTGTCTACTGGCTCGACAGTCTGGATGGCATGATCGTCACGTCGTCGTGCTATCGCTCGAGCCTGCATCCGTGGGTGGCCGAGTTCAACCGCGAGCGCGTGGCCGATCGCTGGTTCGACAAGGAATGGGTGCGACTCGGTTCGGTTGAACTCTACAACCAGAACACCGGCCCGGAGAAGGGCGAAGGGGCCAGCAAAGGTATTCGCCAGGGGCTGTCGTTTCCGCACATGATCGATGGCGGCAATTCCAAGCCCGGCAAGAGTTATTACGAAGCACTGTTTAACTCGCCCTTCGGGAACGACATGCTGCTGGATCTGGTGAAACGCGCTATCACAGCCGAGAAACTGGGGCAGGACGCAGTTACCGACCTGCTGGTTGTCAGCTTTTCAAGCAACGATGCGATCGGCCATTGCTGGGGGCCCGATTCGCATGAAGTTCTCGATGTCACGTTACGGGCGGACGGGGTGATGGCCGACCTTCTGAAGTACCTCGACCAGACAGTGGGCAAAGGCAACTACACGCTGGCACTGACCGCTGACCATGGTATCTGCCCGTTGCCCGAGTTCAGCACGACTAAAGGTACCCCCGCCCAACGTCTGCCGAGCAAGGCACTTGCCGCCGCTCTCGAAAAGCATCTGCGCGCCAAGTACGACCCCGAGGGCAAAGCGGGCAAGGCGAACTTCATCGAAAGCTTTCAGGGAGCCTGGTTCTATCTTGATCAAACGCTGCTCGGCATACGGGGCATCGACCCGGCAGTCGCCGCACGCGAAGCGGCATCCTTCCTCGCGACGCAGGATGGCGTCTACCGCGTCTTCACCCGTGCCGATCTGGCTCGCGACTATCCGTTGAACGACCCGGTCGGCCAGCGGATGACGCGGTCATTCCATCCCGAACGCAGCGGCGATGTCGCCTTCGTGGCCGAGCCGTTTACGCTGCTCGACAGCATGTCCGTTGGCACGAATCACGGCAGCCCGCACCGCTACGACACGCATGTACCGCTCCTGTTCTACGGCAAGAACATTACGCCCGGCATCCGTCCCGATGCCGTAACCCCGCAGTCGATCGCGGCGGTGCTGTCGGCATCGGCCGGTGTCGCCCCTCCGGAAAAGGCTGCCTACCCCGTCCCACCCGGTCTGATCAATTCAAAGTAGGTGACTTGCCGAAGCCGGGCAGGTTGGTTCGTCTTGCATTTGCCGGTCGATCGGCTATCCCCCGGGGCGTGGCATTTCGTCTCGCCGTGGGGGATTGTTCGCCATGACCAGGCACTGGAAGTACACGTGGCTGTTGATCTCGATCATCGCGCTGCTCATTCTCAATCCGCTGATCGATCATGAGCGGATCTTCGAGTTAATGTACACGCTGATGCTCGCGTGTGTCTTCGGCGGGCTGATCCTGATTCTGTTTCACCGCCCCAAGTCACGCCTGATTGCCCTGATTCTCGGTGTGCCGACAATGATCAGCACGTTCACCTTCACGCTGTTCCCGACGCTGCCGCCCAGTCTCGGCAGCTTGATCTTTCATCTGCTTCCCGCGGGTTTCCTGGGCTATGCCGTCGTGGTGCTGCTGCGTTCGATCTTCCGCAATCCGGGTATCTCGACCGACAGCATCAACGGCGCGTTCTGCGGCTACCTGCTTCTGGGGCTGACCTTCGGGCACTTGTACTGCCTGATCGAAATGTACCGCCCCGGCAGTTTCAATCTGGAAGACTACGTTGGCGGCCTCCCCGATGGCGAGCGCCGCAGGCATGCCCTCCTGTCGTACT
>JBBQII010000553.1:0-3435 GCA_038324795.1 Gemmatales bacterium | reverse complement strand
AAATCCAACACCACGGCCGTGCCGAGTTCGCCGAGGGTGGGAGCGAGTGTCGCCTGAAGCTCCAGCAGGAACTGGGACCGATACGGCTGCGCGAACAGCGGATGCGGCACGAACTGCACGAGGATCTGCCGGCGATACGGTGTGTTCAACTGCGGGTCGAGAACCGGCGGCGCCGCAGAGATTCGGGACGCCGTGAGGCCGATGAATGCAGTAAACAGCAGAAGTCGGACCATGACGAAACCCCGGCGTGGCACGCGATCCACCAGCATTCTGACGGATCGCGTCCTCGACCACAATAGTTCCGGCTCAAGGAAGTTTGAACGGGATGGTCCGCGACGCTTCGTTGCGGATGATGTCCAGTGAAACGACATCGCCTGCTTTTTTCTCACGCAGACTGTAGGCCAGCAAATCGGTCTCGCGGGTGAAATCAGTTCGGCCGGCGAACCCGATCAGGATGTCGTTCTTCCGGAGGCCCGCTTTGAAGGCCACATCATGCGGGGCGTACTCGCCGACGTGTTGGATCAGGAATGCCATCTTCCCCGGTGTCGGCTTCAACTTGGCTCTCTCTTCCGCCGGCAGGTCAACTGCATAAATCCCGCCCAGTGCCTTGCGGCGCAGCACCCACGAACTCGGCCGCCAGGAGATGCTGTCGTTCTGGCGCCAACCCGGTTCGAGCTTGAGCGTCAATTCCATGGGCCGGCCATCGCGCATGATTTTCGCTTGAACCTTCGCACCGGTTGCTGGTGTGTGATGCAAGACCCATTGCACATCCGCCATGGAGAGCAACGGCTGACCATTCAAGGAGACGATTCGATCCTTCGCGAGGAATCCCGACTTCTCGCCGACAGTTTCTTTTTCCACGGTTTGTATGGTGGCTCGCTCTTTCGGATCCAGGATCAACCCGAGCGATTTGGGGTGCGGATAGGGGAACAACAGTAAATCCGGCAGCAATTCCTTTCTCGAAAAGATTTCCTCACGAGCGGCGTCGCCGATCTGATGGCAGTGGATGCAACTCCGGACAACATTGCCTTCGTAGTTCAGCTTGGCTGTGTACTTGTTCTTCAGATCGGGAAACAGTTCCGGGCTGGTGTACTTCGGTGCGGGACCACCCTTGCCCGCCAGAGAAGCCTTCACTTGGGCAAAATCCTCATGCAACGCAAGCGTGCCTTCCATGGCCCGGGCCAGGCCGTCAACCGAAACATCGCCGACCCAATTTTTCTGGTGCGAACGAGTGCCGAAACGACCGTAGATCGTGCCGTCGGCTCGGAAGAAAAACACTGCGAAGGACTGATCGGTGTCGAACTGGAACAGCGACAGATCGAGCCCGTTCGCAGCCACGATCCGCAGCAGAACGAACTTCTGCAGCAGGGGTTTGATGCGATCGTCCGCATCGATCAGGTCATCATCGAGTTTGACGCACTCCTCGCACGGAAGACACCGAAGCACCGCGATGATCGGTTTCCCACTGTTTTTGGCTTCGAGGAACGCTTTCGGCACGTCGTTGTAGATCCATTTTCCTTCGGCTTCGATCCTCTTCTTGTCGTTGCGGACTTTTTCCTCCCGCGTCTGGGCAGGGGCATTCGGAACAAGGTACGCGAGCAGAACGAGAGCCAGCGTCGCAGTGCGGATCATGGGGAACAAGCTCAAAGGGAGAGTAATCTGAGGCATGAAGTGGTAGTTCATCAAGACGTGTGGCAAAGTCAAGTCGAGGCACACGGATGTCAGCGTCGAAGAGATGGGAGGGCATTGGATCGCACATCGGGCCAACGCGGCAAAGTCGCCGAAGTGCCGTAAGGTCTGTTTGAGGCCGCAGCAGGATTCTTTGCGAGGCTGACGCGATTCCGTTTGGCCCTAGGTTCCCAGGCCTCGGAAACCAACGAACCCATCCCCCATTCGGTCGCACGTCGCATCGGACTTGACTCCGATTTCCCACTCCGCTATTCGGCCGGACCTAAGCGCACGGACGCGCTCGATCGGCGGTTGCGGAGGCGACGGATGAAAGCCTGTTTCGGCTGGTGGGTACGAATCGTCGCTCTTTTCTGTGCGCTGTTCGCGTTCTCGGCTGCGGCCTCGGCCCAGTCGCCCGCCCTGGCGACGACGGCGGACAACCCGACGGGCAAGATTGTCGCCCAGGTTCTGCCGGTCGACTTGAAGGCGGTCGATCCCGAATACATCCGCAGCCTCATGCACACGCGGACCGGAAAGCCCTACGACGACGCAGTCGTGAACGAGGACGTGCGTCGGCTCTTGGCCTCCCGGCTGTTCGTTCCGGGCAGCGTGAGCATCTCGACGGCCCTGACGGCCGACGGCCGGGTGACGGTCTTCGTCAAAGTCCGCGAACTCAGCGGGACCATTCAGGAAGTCCGCTTCATCGGGGCGCAGCACATTTCCCCGGATGAGTTGGTCGACCTGACGCAGATCCGCCGCGGCGGGCCGATGAACCCGACCATGAACCAACTCGGCCGTACCGCGATCCTGAACAAACTGCGGGACGACGGCCGCTACTACGCCTCGGTCGAACTCGTCGAGGGTGGTACCATCGCGGACCGCAACGTCGTCTTCCAAATCGTGGAAGGGCCGGTCGTCCGCGTGAAGGGAATCGAGTTCCGCGGCAACACGGCAGCGATGAGCGGCCGGCTGAAGACGGTCGTCGTTTCAGGTTCCGCCCTCATTCCCGGATTCGTGACGCCGCTCACTCCCAAGTTGAACCCGACGGCGGTCGATGAGGACAAGAAGAAGCTGCTGACGTACTACCATCGCCTCGGCCACATCGACGCGATGATCTCCGAGGAAATCGTGCCGGATGTCAACGACATCGGTGCGGTTACGATCGTTTATCACATTGCCGAAGGCAGGGCCTACACGGTCCGCAACGTACGCATCGAAGGGAACAAGAGCCTCCCGGAGGAGCGCATCCGCAAGGTCACTGCGATGAAGGCCGGCGAACGCTACGACATCGACGTGGTGACTGCGGACGAGAAGCGGATTGAGATGCTGATCGGCAACGCGGGCTTCAAGACCTTTGTCGCCACGGAGAAGTTCGCCGACCCCAACCTGCCCGGCGTGGTCGACATTCAGTATCGCGTCGTCGAGCAGAACAAGGAGCCGGACCGCGTCGGGCGCATCATCATCGAAGGCAACACGGTCACCGATCAGCGGATCATCCTGAATCAACTCGGGTTCTTTCCCGGTCAGATTCTGCAGCGGCCGCAACTCGAACGAGCCAAGTTCAATCTGATGCGGCTGGGCCTCTTCGACATGGAGGACCCGCCGACAATCGAGGAAATCCCCAACGAGTTCGAGAAAGAGATGGGGCCCAGGACGTTCAGATTCAAGACATCCCGCCGATGACGGTGATGAGTATTGGCACCAGGGGCCGCTACAACCTCGAAACTTACCAGGCCAGCATTGAGCGGATTCAGCAATGGCTGGTAG
>JBBQII010000552.1:0-3448 GCA_038324795.1 Gemmatales bacterium | reverse complement strand
AAGATCCACGAACTGGTGATGGACATGCTCAGCTTCTCCAAGGAGCGTGAGCCGTCCATCGAGATGGCCGACCTGAACGGCATCGTCGATGAAGTGATCGACGTCGTGCGCGGCAAGGCGGCCGACATGGGCATCGACCTGGAGATACGGCTTTCGCCATCGCTGCCGGCGGTACCTTGCGACCCGGACGGCATCCACAAGGCGGTACTGAACATCCTGAGCAATGCCCTTGATGCCGTTGAAGGCAGCGAGGATCTGTATGTCGGCGTGCAGACACTGCTGGAACCCGACGAGCAATGGGCACGCATCGTCGTGGTTGATCGAGGCAGCGGCATCGCTCTCGACAAGATCAACGACATCTTCCGGCCCTTCGTCAGCACCAAGGGTTCGCGCGGCACCGGTCTGGGCCTGCCCGTGAGCCGCAAGATCTTTCGTGAGCACGGCGGCGACATCGTCGTCGAAAGCATCATCGGCAAGGGCAGCAAGTTCATCATGCGTCTGCCAATGCGCAGTCCGCACGTCAATGAACTGAACCAGACCAGCGAAATGCAGCCCATGCGGCCGGACGACGAGTAGATCGCCAGTCTCACGAAATGGGTGTCATTCTCACGATGGGCGCTCGTATCCCCTCGGGTAGCAGGGTCGTGAGACAAGGCAACGGGTCCAAGCAATTCGCCGGTCCTTCTTCGCTGACCGGCAGGGTTTGACTGATCCGTTTCTCGGGCAGAAGCTGATTGCCTTCACATCCTTCCGTGCGGAAACTCATGATTTCGCTCAAGCTGCGATTCCTTCCGATGGTGTCAGCGGGAACAATTAGAACATCGAACCATCGGGGAATTTGCAACCATGATTCACTTCATCAATTACCGCGGAGGACAGCGACTGGCGGCGGCAGTCTTGTTGGGACTGCCGCCGACAGCCGCTACCCAACCGCCCCGGCTGCCCATCGAGCCGCGGCCGATCCTGCTGCCGGATCAGACGCCGCGCGACTTCGTGCTGACGAGCGCCGCCCGCCGGGCGATTCAGAAGGACGAGAGACTCGGGGCGTTGAATCTCGGCATCTCGGTGAACAACCGCGTGGCAACTGTCTGGGGCAACGTACCGACGGCGGAGACGAACACGCGCCTCGACGAAACGCTCAAGAAGATCAGCGGCATCGCGGCCGTGATGAGCGAGTGCCGGTTGGTGCCGGATGACCCGGTCCCGAACGCAATCGCGGATGCGGTGAAGAAGAACCGGGATAAGGCGGATGACCCCAATACCTCGGCGAAGTTCTCCGAACCGCCGCAGCCGCCAGCAACGATGACAGGTCGGACGGTTTCCAAGCCGAACCTTGAAGAACTCGCCCCGAAGCCCAGAGGGGACGTGAACGAGAACGCGCCCGGTGCCCCGTTGCTGCCGCCGCCGCCGACCGTCGTGCTGCACGCGCCGATCCCGGTATCGAGCATCGACGATCTGAACGATTGGGAGATGGTGCGCAAGTCCGAGCCGCGCTTCCGGGAAGTGACGCTCGATGTGCGCAACGGTGTGATCCGCATCAACGGTCTGGTCGTGAAGACGAAAGACGCCTGGGATCTGGCCGACAAACTGAACGCGCTACCGAACATCAAGCAGGTGATTCTTGGGAACGTGACGGAGAAGTAAGTCGCCTGTGAGGGCGTCGCCCGCTTTCACTCACTTCCGTACAGCCCTGCGACGCTCGCGGCGGATTGGCGTGTTTCCAGCCAGGCCAGCACTTCTTTCACGGCCCCGGCCATCTGGTCAAGCTGGTCGCGTTCGGCAAGCAACTGCTTCGCGGTTGTCTCGGGGATCGACCCGTAGACGTTTTCCAACTCCGCCTGCAATCGCTCGTTGAGAAGTGAGTGAAACTCCGCACGGACCGCCTGCCAGCGGAACGGCAGCAGCAGTGCGATCAGGATTTGCAGAATCAGCAGCACACCGAGCGTCGTGATAAACGGCAACAGCGCGTGGAACATCGTCGGCAGGCTTTCGAGCATCAGCCAGCGCCACAGGACCCAGATGAACGTGCCGATCAGCGCCGCCTCCGGCAGGATGTTGGCAAGGCTGACCAGCGTCACCTGCAGCACTTTGCGAAAGCCGGTCGGTTGGGTGCAGATCTGTTCGATTTCGCCCAGCGACTCGATCAGCGCCCGGTCATAACGCTGCCGCCAGTCGATGCGGGCGGCCTCGGTCGTCGGTGCGTTCAGCAGTTGCAGCGGGAAGCTGCTGCGGTCCGCCTCCACCAGCAAGCGGTTGATGATGGCATGCCCGCGCTTGTCGAGGACTTTCTCTCCCGCCTGCCGCGTACATTCATGCGCGAACGCGCTGAGGTTCAGCGATGCGGGTGTTGCTGTCGGCGAGCTTTCACCCAGCTTCGGCATGAACGGCAACCTGCCGCGCCAGGAACCGCCCGCGTAGCGCAAACGCGTCGACAGCTTGAGGTACATCCCCATCAGGCCGCGGAACTTCTGCTGTCCTTCGACACTCAAGTGATGTTCGATATCGTGCTGAAACGGGTCAAGCGTGGTCACCAGGACATCGCCGTAGACGTGGGCTTCCTCGACCAGCACCGATTGCCAGGCATGACGAGTTCGCTCGGCAGCGCTGGTCAGATCAGGCGGGCGGACCTCCTGCAGCGTCCTGCCGATCTGCGTGAGCAGTTGCCCGACACCGCGTGCCTTGACCGCCTCGATCTCGATGCGGTTCAGGCCCAGTTCCAGCCAGTTCAGCAGGTCGGCGAACTGTTCGCCCTGGGGCAGGCCGGGCGGGCTGCCTGCGGCTCCCGCGAGGCGATGATCAAGCCAGTTCTGCGCCATCGTGCGGAAGAGAACAGGATTCTGGAATCCCTCGGCCGTCAGATCGCGCATCAAGTCTTCATCGGGCCGCAAGCCGCTGGCACCCGCATGCAGGCAGCGGTCCCATTTGTTGAGTACGAATGCGAATGCACGGCGACGACGTTGCTGCTTGAACAGGTCCCAGCCGATCTGGTCGTGATACTTTTCCTGCGAGCCGACATACAACACGATGTCGGCCACGGGCAGAATCGCGATCAGCTTCTCGCGATTGGCCAGGTCGTTGCTGTCGAGATCAGGCGTGTCGACGAGGACTTTCTGTGCCAGCGATTCGCGGTCGTGCTGTACGAGCCTGCAGTGCCGCAGGGCCGGGTCAAGTCGATCGGAACGGATCGACTGATGGTGATAGACCACCGGGTCACGCGTTGTCGGCCGGGTGTAAGACGCCTGCGCGATGTTGGCCCCCGCCAGTGCGTTGAGCAGTGTCGACTTGCCGACGCCTGTACCGCCCATCAGCATGACGACGAGGATCGGCTTGTCGACGTCGAACACCTCGGCCTGGCGCTTCAGGTCGCCGCTCATCCCTTCGAGTTGAGCGCGGGCGATCATCGGCAACGGATAACGATGCGTGCCGTCCAGCCAGGTGCGCAGGTCAC
>JBBQII010000551.1:0-3451 GCA_038324795.1 Gemmatales bacterium | reverse complement strand
GAAGCGTTGCCCGCTTCGGACCGGCAGTCGCGGGAGAAGAACCTGCTGCGGGCCAGCATTGAGCCGATCTGGGCCGAAACCAGCGACTTCTTCCGCAAACGCGACCCGCGCCAGCTTGTGCGTGCCGCCGCGGAGCCGAAGCATCGCATGGCGCTGGTGTTCCGCTGGTACCTCGGCATGGCGTCGCGCTGGGCAAATGCAGGCATCGCCGACCGCAAAGTCGATTATCAGGTCTGGTGCGGGCCGGCGATGGGGGCCTTCAACGAATGGGTGAAGGGCACCGCCTTTGAAAAAGTCGAAAACCGCAAGGTTGCTTCGGTCAACTACAGCCTGCTTCACGGCGCGGCGATCCTGAACCGGCAGATGCTGCTGCGTCAACAGGGCATCGACATGCCGGTGGAAGCGTTCGATCTCGCCCCTGTTGAGCCGGGTTACGTAACACGCGCGCAGAGGGAATCCGGATGAGTGTGCAGGACCGTACGGGGACGCCGTTCGTCCCTCTGGCGATTGTCGGCATCGGTTGCTTGTTCCCGCGCGCCGAAAACGCCCGGTCCTACTGGCTGAACATCAAACGCGGCACTGACTGCATCACCGACGTGCCGCCCTCGCACTGGAACCCCGACGACTACTTCGACCGCGACCCCAAGTCCCCCGACCGCACCTACGCCGTCCGCGGCGGTTTCCTCGAACCGGTTGATTTCTCCCCCATCGAGTTCGGCATCGCGCCAAACGATCTCGAAGCCACCGATACTTCACAACTGCTAGGCCTCGTGGCCGCCAAACAGGCCCTGCGCGACGCCGGCTACGGCGATGGCAAAGCGTTCGACCGCAGCCGTGTCAGCACCATTCTCGGCGTGACTGGCACCCTGGAACTGGTGATCCCGCTTGGTGCCCGCCTGGGCCATCCCAAGTGGAAGAAAGCCCTCGACCGGGCCGGCGTTCCCGAAGCGCAGTCGAAGCAGGTGATGGACGAAATTGCCGAGTCGTACGTTGGCTGGCAGGAGAATTCGTTCCCCGGACTGCTGGGCAACGTGGTGGCCGGCCGCATCGCCAATCGGCTTGATCTGGGCGGGACGAACTGCGTTGTCGATGCAGCCTGCGCCAGTTCGCTCAGCGCGATCCATCTCGCATCGCTCGAACTCGCGGCCGGCCGATCGGACATGGTCGTGACCGGCGGCGTCGACACATTCAATGACATCTTCATGTTCATGTGCTTCAGCAAGACCCCGGCCCTGTCGCCGACGGGCGATGCCAAGCCGTTCGACATCCACGGCGACGGCACGATTCTCGGTGAGGGCCTTGGCATCGTCGTGTTGAAACGACTTGCTGATGCCGAACGGGATGGCGATCGCATTTATGCCGTCATCCGCGGGCTAGGCTCATCGAGCGATGGCAAGGGGAACGCCATCTACGCCCCCGTCGCCGCCGGACAGGTGAAGGCCCTGCGGCGGGCATATCACGAAGCGGGCATCACGCCGAACACGATCGAGTTGATCGAGGGCCATGGCACCGGCACCCGAGTGGGCGACGGGGTCGAAGTCAGCGCTCTGTCCGAAGTCTACCGCGAAGCGGGCGCGGCACCGGCCAACTGCGCTTTGGGAAGCGTCAAATCGCAGATTGGCCACACCAAGGCCGCGGCCGGCGCGGCGGGACTCATCAAGGCAGCACTCGCACTGCACTTCAAAGTGCTGCCGCCCACGTTGAAGGTAACAGAACCGCTGGAACTGTTGAAGGACGAAGAATCACCCTTCTACGTGAACACGGATCAACGCCCGTGGGTCGGTTCGAAGGAACACCCGCGTCGGGCGGCCGTCAGCGCCTTCGGCTTCGGCGGCAGCAACTTCCACTGCGTGCTCGAAGAGCACGGCGCGAAGCAGAAGCAGGTCGATTGGCCCGGCGACGTTGAGATCGTCGCCCTGTCCTCACCCGACAAAGGCGACTTGTCACGTCGCCTTGCCGGCTTGCGCGAACAGCGTACTTGGGCCGCGGTTCGCCAGGCGGGTTGCGAAACCCGCCATGCGTTCGCAGTTTCACAGGCACATCGTCTATTACTGGTGGTTCAGAAGGATACGGACATCGCGCATCTGGTAGATGCTGCGGCGGCGAAGCTGCGTGATGATGCGGCATTCTGGCGGCTGCCCGAAGGCGCCTGCTACGGCTCGGGCGCGCCGGCAGGCACTTTGGCCGTGCTGTTCCCGGGACAGGGGAGCCAGTACGTCGGCATGCTTCGCGACCTGGCCTGCACCTTCCCCGAGATGAAGGACGTGCTGGCCGATGGCAACCGCGTCTTCGCCCGCATGGCGGCCGGGGAGTTCGCGGGTCGGCTCAGCGATGCAATCTATCCGCCTGCGTCGTTCAACAAAGACGGCCGTGAAACACGTGAGCGCAGGCTGCGCCGCACGGAGGTCGCCCAACCCGCCATTGGCGCTGTCGCACTCGGCGCGTTGAAGGTTCTCGAATCGTTCGGCCTGTCTGCCGATGCCTATGCAGGGCACAGCTATGGCGAACTGCCGGCCCTGTGTGCCGCCGGTGTACTCGACGACGAAGCGCTGCACACGGATTCTCGCCTGCGCGCCCACCTGATGGCGTCTTTCCGTACGCAGGACGCCGGAAGTATGTTGGCCGTGCACGCCCCGCTGGCTGCCATTCAGCAGGTCATCAATGAGGAATCGCTCGATCTGGTGATCGCGAATCGCAATGCCCCATCGCAGGCGGTGCTGTCCGGTGCCAGTGCCGAGATTGACCGGGCGACCAGCGCGCTCGATCGCCGGCAGCTTCGCCACACGCGATTGCCCGTGGCCGCGGCTTTTCACTCTCCACTGGTGGCGCGGGCACGCGAGCCTTTCCATGAAGCGCTCAGTGAAGTGACGATCGGTTCCACTCGTAAGCCGGTCTTCGCGAACACGACCGGTGCCGCGTACCCAAGCGAACCGACGGCCATCCGCGCATTGCTGAGCGGGCAACTGGCCGAGCCGGTCGAGTTCACCCGGCAGATCGAAGCCATGGCGCACGACGGCGTGCGAACATTCGTCGAAGTCGGCCCCGGCTCGACACTGACAAAGCTGGTGTCGTCGATTCTCGGCGATCGCACGGCCGAATTCCCCGGCTGGGATGCGTTCGCCATTGACGCCTCGACCGGTAAGCGATCCGGCATCCTCGACTTGGCGCAGACGCTCGCCCGCATCGCGGCGCATGGTCATCCGCTCGATCTCAAGTCGTGGAACGACGATGGCATCGAGCCGGAACCGCCGAAGAAGGGCCTGCTCGTCCCGATCTGCGGCGCGAACTATGTCGCACCGAAGCCGGTGAAGAGAGAACTGCCGAAACCCGCCGTGTTGCCGACGCCCGCGCCAGTACCCATTCCTCAAGTCATCCGCGTTGTTCCCCCGGAAAAGCCGAGACGTATGTACCCGACGACCGAACCGACCGTATCCGGTGAATCGCTGTCGCA
>JBBQII010000550.1:0-3456 GCA_038324795.1 Gemmatales bacterium | reverse complement strand
GGCTGACGGCCACCCAAAATGGCTGTGCCGGCGGCAATTGCCCGCCGAACGGCAGGTACAGCCACAGGTAGCGCGACCAGTCGACAAGCCAATTGGCGTTCACGCCGAACGCGACGAGTGCGGCCGCGATGATGGCCAGATGCCAGATCAGCCCCTGCCGGGTCGCGACCCAAAGGTAGTAGAGGATCAGGAACGGCAGAAAGCCGACGACCAGCAGCGGCTGGGTGTACCACGCCAGCGCGGCAAAGACTGTCATCACGCTCCAACTGCTCAGGCTCGGCAGACGTTCGAAACGGATGTACCAGGTGACATGCAGCAGTACGCACAGGCCGCCCAGCAGCAGATCAACGTCCCCCTCGCGCAAGAGCGCCTGCGCGGGGTCGGACCACCAGAGCATGGTGCCGAGCAATCCGCTGGTGCACGACGCCGCGGGCGACATGCTGACACCGCGAGCCATGCCGACGAACGCCAGCGGCACCAGCAGGCAGGCGATCGCCAGCCCCAGCTTGTAGGCCGCGGGCCGTTGACCACCAACGAGTTGGAAGAATTCCGCGGGTCGGCTACCGCCGTCGAAGATGGGGGTCTTGGGATATCCGGCCTGATAGCCGGGATCGAAGCAGCAACTCGTGCCACGCTCGCGCCAGGTCTTCACGCCGAGCATGCCGTGGTACAGATGCAGGGCATGCCGGCCCGACAGCAGCGGACGATCATCAACGAGGGAAGCCAGGGTGTCATCCGGCGTGAACAGGCGTACCGTCAGCCATCCCTGCCCGATGAGCAGCAGCGCGACGACGACGAAGTAGCCAGGTTGCTGGCGAAACCCCACGGGAGCGGAAACTTCCATGTTCCCCTCGGAAAATTAGATGGGGGATGTTAGCCTGATTCGGAGCAAGGGGTCAAGGTCGATTGGCGGACGCTACCTGCCGATGGTGCGGGTGTTCAATGACTACTGGCCGCATCAACCAACTTAACTCAGGAGAAAAAATAATGGCACGATGTATGCTGACACTGGCGTTGACCGCCTTCGCCTTCGCCACCATGCAAGCCGCCGACGCGGACAAGAAGGCAACTAAACCGGGCGCCGACTTTGAAGCGATGTTCAAGAAGATCGACGCGAACAACGACGGCAAGATCACGAAGGAAGAGTTCGCCAAGCTGCCCGACGAGATCAAGGCCAAAGGCGAAAAGGGCGAACGGATCGCCCAGATGATCACGAAGAAGAGCGATGAACTGTTCACGAAACTCGATGCCGACAAGTCCGGCGACCTGTCGATGGAAGAAGCGAAGAAGTTCGACTTAGCGGCGCTGGTCGGCGGCAACAAGGCCGTCTCGAAGGACCCCGAAGCCGAGTTCGCCAAGTTGGACAAGGACAACGACAAGAAGCTGTCGAAGGATGAGTTTCAGAAAGCGCTGGATGAAATCATCGCCGTCAACCCGGACAAGGCCGACAGGATCAAGCAGAAGACCGAAAGCATGTTCAGCGATCTGGACGGCAACAAGGACGGATCGCTGACGATTGATGAGTTCAAGACGTTCAACATGAAGAAGGCGAAGAAGCCGAAGTAAAGAATTTCGCCAAGGCAAGTTGCCGAACTGGTTGATTTGCACGTCTTGGAGTTCGACCCTGAACGGAAGGGCTTAAAAGACGAGCGAGGCCCCGGTTCATGACCCCGGTAGGGGTCACAGCCATTAGCTTCGCGTCGCCGCTTCGGCGCACCCGGGGTTGAGTCTACGCCGTGAGCAGTGGCGAGTTACGCGTCGCCGATTCACGTTGGAAGCCCTGTCCCGACGCACTGCCCCATCACGCCGCGCCGCTCGCCTGCGTCTTCTCCTCGCGGCGCAGCCACTTCTGCATCTTCGCCAGTTCTTTCGACCACTCGGGGCCGAAGCGTACCTGGCCGAAGGCATCGTAGAGCAGGTCCAGCGTTTCGATCAGATCGCGCAGCTTTGTCGCGCGGTCGTCGAGTCGTGCGCGGTCTTCTTCCTCTTCGGATGCCGGCATGCGGGCGCTGCCGATGCCCAGTGTCTCCGCATGCAGCGTGAACTCGTACTGCGCACCGTGGCGGACCAGCGTCATGCCGACCTTGCGCGGCATCTTGCCCGACTGGATTGCCCGCCGTGCTTCGGGCAGGCGGGTCGGCCCTTCGTGGGTGATCGTTTCGTGGCCGGTCTGTCCGCGCGGGCATTCCAGCGTCAGCGTTCGCGCGAGCATGATCGTCACTTCGGATTCATCGTTTAACTTGATGGTGTCGCTCTGTGTTTCGGTGTAGAACCACAACCACAGCACGAACTCGTTGCCCACGAAATCCCGGCTTCCCTCATCGAGTACCCAGGCAACATCCGTGGCCGACAGCCCGGGGACGAACACCGCGGGAGCGGCGTCGTCGACGTTGCGCGAATGCTGATGCAGTTCCGCCAGTTGGAACGCCCGTCGGCCGGACGTGACCGCTTCGAACGACACATCGAATGTGTTCTTGAACAGCGTCACCAGCCGGTCGATATTCGTGACCGATGTCGTGCCGAAGTAGACTTCATTCGTCAGCCGGTCCCAGATGACTTCGATCGCCTTGCGCTTCAGGAAGCGGCCGTCCTTCGCTTCGTGTTCCAGCCGGTCGCGGGCCGACTCCTTGGCCTCGCGCTTCTGCCGCAGGCTGGGCCTGCCGCTCGGGTTGTTGGCAATGAGCGCCTCGAGATCGACCTGGTAGTAGGCCTTCAGCAGGTCGCTTGGCAGCTTCTGCGTGTCGATGCGCAGGGCGAAGAACAGTTGCTCGTTGATGATGTTCTTGGCGAGGTCAAACCGCGTGTCCAGGATATGGTCGCCGGCCGACCAGCCGACTTCGATGCCGTCGGCGCTGGCAAGGCGCTGCCGCCCGGCCGCGTTCTCGACCAGCCGGCCGATATGCTCCGGCCCGAACAACGCCGGCGGGCTGCCTGAACACTGATAGCGCGTGAACGTCACCCGACCGTTGAAAAAGCCCATCGACCCCTCTGTTCCCGCTATGTCTGATGTCGCTGCTGATCGGCGTCAACAAGAAGGCAACCACGGATTTCACGGATGACGCCGATGCGGAGTGATCCAGTTACCGCCCACGTGCGTCAAGCTTCTGCTTCTTATCCGTGTTCATCCGTGCCATCCGTGGCCGGCTTCTTCCTGTCTTCCCATTGGCCATTCCGGATCGGCATTCTACGGGAAACGAAAGCGGGCGGTCGTAGCGACCGCCCGCTTCGGGATTCAACTTCGACCATCGGCTCAGGCAACGGCAGCGTAGCTCGGGGAGACGTCGCCGGTCTGGAACTCGTCGTCGCGGCGGTCCATCTCTTCCAGGATGATCGGATGCCAGTCACGCCGACGGCCATCCGTGGGGACATAGTTCTCGCGCGCCCAGCGGCGCAGCTTCAATTCCTCGATAAAGTCGACATCGAACCTGGCACGCGTGGCCATGACCGTCACCTTTC
>JBBQII010000549.1:0-3459 GCA_038324795.1 Gemmatales bacterium | reverse complement strand
TAGAACAGCATTTCAATGGCCAGCGTCCACGCCGCCATATTGATCGCCCAGTGCTTGGTCGTGTAGTAGTTCAGCAGGCTGCCCGAATAGGCCATTGATTCCAGACTGATATGAGCGTACGGGTTGGGAATGCCGACCCACGGTGTCCAGTACTTGTAAGTGAGCGGTAAGGCGATGACCGACACGATCAGGACCGGGTAGATCCGCAGCACCCGCTTGATGCCGAACGTGAGCCGATCCTCGCGCTGGGCCACATGAGTGATGATGAAACCGCTCACTAGAAAAAACAGGCATACACCGAAGTGGCCGAAATGCTCGACAATGCCGAGCGGACGATTAACGTTCGCTTCGACGAAGTCGAGCGGAGCCCACGGCATCCTAACCATATCGAACCAGCAACCGACCAGGTGGTCCCAGAGAACAAGAAGCGCGGCCGACGCCCGCAGCAGAGTGATGAACGGCAGATGGTCGCGTGCCGGCAACAGGTTGGCGGATGCGTGCATGAAGACTCGTCCATGAGTTTCCGACGAACCAACTTTCGTTCGGTCAGATCGGTACCCGCACTTTCCGTGTTGCCCAGAGTAGCGGGAGAAGTTATCCCCGTCGCCGACCTGTATCCCGCTTCCAATGCACAACCGCCACTTGGACTTCCACATCGTGCGGCATAAACTGTCCACACGCTGCAACCGATTGTCCAACAGTGGAACCGAGTATGCCGAACCGGGCGATTATCTGGGACGTGGATGGAACACTGGTCGACACCGGCGAATTGCATTTCGACGCATGGGAGAAACTGGCGGCCGAGATCGGCATGCCGTTCACCCGGGCCGACTTTGCTGCCACGTTCGGCCGCCGCAACCCGGAGATCCTGCGATACCTGTTCGGCGATCGCTTCAACGATGCCGAAATTGCCGAGATCGGTGAGCGCAAGGAGGGTTACTATCGCGAAGAGGCGAAACGCGGTGTCAGCCTGCTGCCCGGTGTGCAGACGCTGCTCGATGCCTTCCGCGAGCGCGGCATCGCCCAGGCGATCGGCTCCAGCGCACCACGCGGCAACCTTGAACTGATCCTCGACTTGACCCGCAGCCGGGACTATTTCACTGCCGTCGTTGCCATGGAAGACACGCAGCGAGGCAAGCCCGACCCGCAGGTTTTTCTGACTGCGGCGGCAAAACTGGGTGTTGAACCATCACAGTGCGTGGTCTTCGAAGACGCCGTCGCCGGCGTGCAGGCGGCCAAAGCGGGGGGCATGAAGTGCGTGGCCGTGCGTTTCGTCGGCCATCACGGCGAAGACGCGCTGCGCGATGCCGGAGCCGACCGTGTCGTCGGCTCGCTGGAGGAGATCACCGCGGATGAGGTGCTGAAGCGCCTTGATCAGTGAAACGAAGTGTCCGCATCGGGGAACGTGGCTTCCTTCACTTCGTGGCAGTAGTCGCGAACCGCTTGACGGATCTGATTGCCGACGTCGGCGAACTGCTTGACGAACTTCGGGTGCAGGTCGCTGTACATTCCCAGCACGTCCTGCACCACCAGTACCTGGCCGTCACAGCCGACCCCGGCCCCGATGCCGATCGTCGGGATGCTCAGCGCCTCGGTGATCCGCGCGGCCAGTTCGGCCGGCACGCATTCCATGACGATCGCGAACGCTCCCGCCTCTTCGACGGCCTTCGCGTCGCGCAGCAATCGCTCGGCATCGCGCTGCACGCGGAAGCCGCCGAAGCGATGAACCGACTGCGGCGTCATGCCGACATGGCCCAGCACCGGAATGTCCGCCCGGACGATTGCCTCGACCGCGGGCACGCTGCGCAAGCCGCCTTCCAGCTTGACCGCGTGAGCCCCGCCTTCTTTGATCAGCCGGCCGGCACTCATCAGCGCCTGCTCGGCGTTCAATTGATAAGTCATGAACGGCAGATCGGCGATCAGGAGCGCCCGCCGGATCCCCCGGGCCACGCATCGCGTGTGGTAGATCATCTCGTCAAGCGTCACGCTCAGGGCGTTGTTGTTCCCCTGCATCACCATGCCCAGCGAATCGCCGACGAGAATCGCATCGACACCGCCTTCATCGAGCAGGCGGGCCATCGAGTAGTCGTAGGCCGTCAGCATCGTCAGCCGTACGCCGCGGGCGCGGGCGGAGAGAAAGTCGGGCACCGTGACCTGTCGAAACAGTTCTTTGCCGTTGGGCATGGTCAATCCGGAGGGGGAGGACATCGTGCAAAGCCCTGAAATGACGGGAAACCGGCTATCCGGCACGGTCAACATAGCAAAGCATACCCTGATTCCCATCCGGAAAACAACTGCATCTGAATCCGTATAAATTCCAGCATTCATCAAGAGGGATTACCATGTCCGCACCGATCTGCCGTTGGGGTATTCTGGGGACCGCCAACATCGCCCGCAAGAACTGGAAATCGATTCGCAATGCGGAGAACGCCACGCTGACCGTTGTTGCCAGCCGCACGGAAGAGCGCGCGAAGCAGTTCATCAGTGAATGCCAGGCGTCAGCCGCTTTCGCTGATGCGCCGGCGGCAGTCGGCAGCTACGATGCACTGTTGAATCGCAAGGATGTCGATGCGGTCTACATCCCGCTGCCGACCGGCATCCGCAAGGAGTGGGTGATCAAGGCAGCGCAGGCCGGCAAGCACGTCCTGTGCGAGAAGCCCTGTGCCGTGCATGCCGATGATCTTCGCGAAATGATCGACGCTTGCGAGAAGCACAAGGTCCAGTTCATGGATGGCGTGATGTTCATGCACGGCAAGCGCCTGCCGGCCATGCGGCAGGTGCTGGATGACGGCAGCACAGTGGGCGCGATCAAACGGTTGACCAGTCAGTTCTGCTTCATGGCCTCCGACGAGTTTCTGAAGCAGAACATCCGTGTCAATGACACGCTGGAACCGCTCGGAGCGCTGGGCGACCTGGGCTGGTACAACATCCGCCTGTCGCTGTGGGCGATGAACGAACAACTGCCGACCGCCGTCAGCGGCCGCACGCTGACGAAGCATCAGGTGCCACTCGAATTCTCCGGCGAACTGCAGTTCGCGAACGGAGCAAGTGCCGGGTTCTACTGTTCGTTCCTCACGGAGATCCATCAGTGGGGCAATATCAGCGGCACCAAGGGCGTGCTGCATGTCGATGACTTCGTACTGCCATGGTTCGGTGCCGAGACGGCCTTCACGACGAATCAACCGGTCTTCAATGTGAACGGCTGCGAGTTCAACATGGAAAGCCATATCCGCGATCATCGCCGGGCCGAGTACAGCAACGGCATGCCCGATTCGCAGGAAACCGGGATGATCCGCACGTTCTCGCAACTGGCGACGGTAGGGCCGATCGACCCGCGCTGGGCGACGCAGGCACTCAATACCCAGCGAGTTCTCGATGCCTGCTTGCAATCCGCCCGCGACGACGGCAAACTGGTGCGACTGCGATGATCACCCTTCCGTGAAGCCGCGACGCGCAGCG
>JBBQII010000548.1:0-3460 GCA_038324795.1 Gemmatales bacterium | reverse complement strand
CCCGCTGACGCGAGACGACAAAGTCGGACTTTGGACCGACGACTACTCGCCGATCATCCCGATCCTGCGCGGTGAGTGGAAGTTCTGGGCGGGTTCGAAGGATTGATCGCGTAAAGGGAGTGAGCGGATTCGTCGACCGCTTAAGATTCGCGCCGAAATAAGTTACCGGATCGTATCGGCGCCTATGAAGAGGATCACGAAAGCACGAAGCGACGAAAACACGAGAAATGCGGCATTAACATCATGATTTTTCGTGTCTTCATTCTTTCGCGATTTCGTGGTCCGCTTCTCTAAACCAGGCAATTTATTCTGGCGCCACTCCTTACTTCCTTCGCGGCTATGTGCGTGCGGCTGTTCGCGTTGTTACTTCTTCCCGCTCTTTGCCGCGGGATTCTTCGTCGCAGTCGTCGCCTTCTTGGTCGCGACTTTTGCCTTGCCAACAGCTTTCTTCGCGGCGGGTTCCACCTGTTGCGCGGCCGACTTCACCTTACTGACGGCCTTCTTTGCCGCCGGCTTGACCTCTTTCACCGCGGCTTTGGCTTTACCAACCGCCTTTTTCACGACCGGTTCTGCTTCCTTCGCGATTACCTTCCCTGATCGTGCACCCGCCACACCGCCGATGACCGCGCCGACCGCCGCGCCCAACGGGCCGAACAGCGCGCCCGCCGCCGCTCCGACGGCCGCGCCCGCGACAGCGCCGGTGCCATCGGCACCGACTTCGCCCAGATCGGTTCCTTCGGACTTCTTCGTTGAAGGTTTCTTGCTCGTGGCCATGATTGCTTCTCCCTGAGAGTGATTCGATACGGGGTAGCACTTTGCAATTCGTGTGCCATGTCGGGAGGAGTTCTGTCGGTGGGCGATCCGAGTGTTCAACTCATCTCGCCGCACAACTCCTGCTCGGATCGCGGACGAGGATCCAGAACGTTGAGTTACGGCACCTGTCGAAGTTGAATCCCGTCACTTGGCTTGTGCGCCATTCGTCCGGTTGAACCGAATTTTGAATCGTCGCGTAAGACGCCTCATCGAGAACAAGGACCCGCGGTTGGGAATCCCGATTCGCAACCAGTGCGGGCAGGTCCATTTCGGCAACGATGACAGGGGGATGACTCGTACCGAGATAGAACGGCAAGCTCGGCTTGCGGAAACTACCGCTCAAGTCCACTTGCGCGCCGGCCTTGGATTGCTGTTGCACATGCCGGGCCACGTGCGGCGACATCGTTCGCATCGGTTCGAGTCGCGGGATCACCAGCCCCCACGCGCAGATCACCATCGCCGCCGAGCCGAACAGCATCAGGCGCGCGGCTCCCGGCACGTCGTCCTGCCGCAGGTGCCGGACAACCCCGAACGCAACGGAGCACAGGATGGCGGTGAACAGCACGGTGCTGAGAATCAGCCCGACATTCGACTGCACCGCGACGCAGAACAGAACCGCCGCACCGATCAACCCTGCTGCGAGAATGGCGGATATCACCGCGAGCATGCATGCACCGATGCGGACTGACCGCCGCTTCCACAGTGGGACCGCTGCCGGGTCGAGGATCTCGAGTGCGAAAAGCAGTGCGAACGCAGGGTATGCCCCCACCACGTAAGCGGGCAACTTGCTGGCGGCGAATTCCCACACCAGCCAGGCGGACGCCAGCCAACCCGTGAGCGCGAGGTGGAGCGGATCCCTCCGGCGCTTCCAGAGGCGCGCGAATGCTGAAGGAATGAACATCGCCCACGGCAGCATCAGCAGGAAGAATGTGACCAGATAGGTGCCCGGGGGCCCGCCCTGGCCGTAGACGGACCGGGTCGCCCGGCCTGCGCCGTACCAGTGGATCATCCACTGAATCAGTTCGCCGTTTGTCTGTCGCCACGCCTGATAACCCCAGGCTGCGACGGGAAGCAGTGCCACCGGCAGGAAGAACCAGGGCTGCAGACCCAGCAGCAATTGCCGGCGGCGCGGATGAAACACCGTCAGCCACAGCCCGAGTCCGCCGGCAACGACCAGAATCATCGGCCCCTTGGCCAGCGTTCCCAGCGCGACGGACGACCAGAAGAGCAGCGCCCAGGGCCAGACGCAATTGATTGTGTCACGATGCAGGATCCGCAGCATCGACAGGGCGGCGACTGTCTCGAAGAGCAGGACCAGTGAATCGGTGACGGCGATCTTCCCGAGATTGGGGATGAACACCATCGTCGCGAGGATCGCGGCCGCGAGGTATGCTACCCGCCGGCCAAACAGCGGGCCGCCGATGGCCGCCACCGAAACGAACGTCAGCATCACGGCAAGGACCGTCGGCAACCGCAGGGCGAATTCGTTCTCGCCGAATACAGCGAACGACGCACCGATGCTCCAGAACAACAGCGGGGTCTTCCGGTGGACTTCCGACCACGCGAACGTGGGCACGATCCAGTCGCCCGTTCGCAGCATCGTGCGGCCGAACCCGGCATAGGCCGCCTCATCCTGATCCCACAGACTGCGGGACCCGTTGCCGACGAACAGGGCCGCCGCGATCAAAACCACGAAAACGATCGTATGCGGCAGGCTCAGAAACGGAATCCGCCAATCGCCGATATGCGGCAAAGTGACGGCGAACCGGTATATGCGCCTTTCGAGAGCGACGCTCTTCAGTGACTTGATGAGATTGATGGAAAAACTCCGGAGCGTCGTTCGTGTGACGCTTGCTTTGGCGGATGCGGGGGCGCGCACGGTCTCCTATGCACGCCCATCTCGTGATGGCCGGAAACAGAAGAATCCGCAAAGCAAGGGGTTGTGGGCAACTCTCCTCGCCGAGAATATTTTCGACTGCCGGTGCGTCGGGCGGTTGATGAAATGACGGACATGTGAACAACAAACAGAGATTCCGCACGGGAAGAGCGTATCGTAACGATTCGATGATCGTGCTTTTATCCCGGTTGCGCGAACGGCGACCGATCTGCCGGCATCAGCCGGGCGTTCGTCAGTTCGGTTCGTCAGGACCATGTGAAATCGCAGTTGCCTGCTCGATGCAATTTGTGCACAATACACCCTCCGTTCCCCCCGCGGCTTCCTGTTTTGCCGCACTCCCTTTGCCAGACCACCACCAGCCGCCCTGCCACGCCTGCAGGAAATCGATTGGAATGATTCATGGGTCTGATCCGGCTTGCCCTCGGCAACGTCTACGGGGTGATTGTCTCCGCGTTGTTCATCGCCATCCTCGGCGGAGTGGCGCTGATGTCGATTCCGGTCGACATTCTGCCGCAGTTCAACACCCCGGCCGTGCAGGTGCTGACCTACTTCAACGGCATGCCCGCGCGCTCCATGGAACGCACGATCACCGATCGCGTCGAACGCTGGGTCAACCAGGCCCCCGGCGTTGCCGCGGTCGAGTCGCGCTCGGTTTCAGGCGTCAGCGTCGTGAAGCTCTACTTCCAGGACGACATCTCCCCCAGTACGGCCCTGACGCAAACCAACTCGCTGACCGGGGCGGCCATGCCG
>JBBQII010000547.1:0-3465 GCA_038324795.1 Gemmatales bacterium | reverse complement strand
AGCGACTTCAAGGTCATATTCACATTGCCGAACACGGTGGCCCGATTAGTCAATCCGTCGGCCATCGACGTGGGGTCCACCGTCGAGGCAAAGGGAATCTGCAGTTCCAGCGATGCGCGCCCGTTGAAGAAGGTCTTCTCGAACCCTGGCGAGAACCGGCTGACGTTGAAGCCCCCCGCGGTCAGCGGAACGTTCGAGAAATAGTCGTACACGAAGATGACACGGTCGCGCGGCATCGGGCTGTTGTTCTCGGAGATCTTCGTAGTGCCGACGACGCCGCCCGACGAGGGCAATGGCACGGCGATCGCTGCGATGTAGTCGTAGGCGTAGTACACCTGCGAGTCGGGCGCGAAGTTGAACTGGTAGGCGGCATCCGGCGAATCGGCCGGGACGCCAGTGGTCCCTTCACCGGCACTCAGCGACGCACCGGTGAACACGGTCCGGCCCGAACCAAACTGGCTTTTGAACACCGAATCGATGTACTGCTGGAACGTCGCGTTGTTCTGCAGCGGCAGTCCGCCGCCGGTGAACGAGGTTCCCGGAATCTGGAACAAGATTGCCTGGGCCTGGGTGCCGGTGACGGTTGTGATTGCCGTCGTACTGATCGGGCCGCTGGTTGCGACGGCGGGAAACCGCTGCGGGAACGTCAGGTTCGGATTGCCGCCGACCGCTGCGGCAATGACGGAGTTGGTGATCGGCACGTTGAACGTTGTTGATGTGCTGCCGAGGTTGACGACCGTATTGTTCGCGCCGTTGTTCGTCAGGAACGCCTGCCCGACGAGCGAACCCACGCGCCCGGAGGCGGTGCCGCGCCCGATTCCGAAGCGGTCGCCGAACATGTAGGGGTTGAACTGCGCCCCCGGTTGCGTCCCGGCTTCAGTCGCCCCGGCCAATTGGTCGGGACCGGCCGCCGGCGGATTCCCATCCTTCGGCAGCACTTCGTCGTCCTTCTTCGGTGCCGGACTTGTCGTTGCGGGTGCGGGCGGCAGGCATTTGGGTTCGGGCTGCCGGCGCAACGGCCAACTGACCGGCACGACGTCGCCCGCCGACTTGGAAGTTACGGATAGCCACGTGGTCGGGACAGTCGCAATGTCGGATGGCGAGACAATTGCCGGACCACCCTGTGTGCGGGCTCCGTCAGCGACACGGACGATGGGCTGCGACGTGTCTCTGTCCGCGCGAACCGGAGTTTGCGCCCACGACGGACACGCCGTGACCGTGCCGGAAACCATGAGTGAAGTCAGCCATTTCTTGATGCACATGAAAACACCCGGCCCGAACTATCCCGACGATCGGCGCGATCGTGCGATATGGTTTAGATCGGACGTTCGCTGAAATCGGCATAACCAGATCAGCCGGTTTGGTCAGTTTGTCACGTTAAGCTTGGGGAAATATGGCGTCTGACGCAGAACGGATCACGGTGGCGCCGTGGGTGGAATCCAGCAACCTACCACGTTACCTGCCCGAACAACCCAACTTCCGGCAGCGGGGGTGTGCCAGTTCGCCGACCGTCAGAACTGTGGAACATCCCACGATTCATCACTGGTCGCGATTGAGTCGCAACCTGATGCGGTGATGACAGAATGTTTCCATAACCTATGGATACCCGCATCCCGTTCAGGCAGGGAAATCGATGCCGCGACAAGAGGCCACGCAGGGGCTGATGCCCTCGATCCTGGATCGGCTGATCGATCCCGAGTCGGCCGGCACCCGGATCATGATCGGCTACGATGTGCCGCAGATGTACCGGGCCGTCATCCGCGATCTGGATGATCTGCTCAATACCCGGCAGACGTTTCGCGACATGCCTGAGTACCTGAAGGAATGCCGCGATTCGATTCTGTCGTACGGGCTGCCCGATATCATGTCGCTGGATTCGGTGTCGCGGGCCGAACAGTCGAACATCGCCCGTTCGATTCAGCGCGTCATCGAGCGCTTCGAGCCCCGGCTGAAGGACGTCCACGTCATGCTGCTCGACCCCGGCGAGAATTGGATCCGCCACTCCGTTCGCTTCCGGGTCGATGCCCGCCTGACGGTGGATCCCGCACCGGATGTCGCCTTTGAAACCATCCTGAACATGGCCTCGGGCCATTACCAAGTGACGCAGGCCGCGAATGAATGAGTCGCTGTACCAGCATTACGAAAGCGAACTGTTCTTCATCCGCAAGCTCGCGCAGGAGTTCGCCCGCGCCTATCCCTCGGCAGCGGCCCGCCTGCAGCTCGAACCGAACCGCAGCACCGACCCCCACGTCGAACGCCTGATCGAGGCGTTCGCGCTGCTGACCGCCCGCATCCAGCAGAAGCTGCACGATGAATTCCCCGAACTGACCGATGCGCTGCTGGGCGTGCTGTACCCGCATTACCTCGCGCCGATCCCGTCGCTGGCGATGCTGCAATTCGACCTCGACCCGGCCCGCGGCAACCCGAAGGGGGTGCCCGTCGCCGCGGGCAGTCCGCTGCATACGCAGCGCGTCAACGATATCATCTGCCGCTTTCGCACCTGCTATCCCGTGACGTTGTGGCCGATCGTCGTCAATGAGGCGAAGCTGCTGCCGCCGCCGTTCCCGCCCGGTGTGGTGCCGCCCGATCGCAGTGCCGCCGTCATCCGCTTGCGCTTGCAGGCCCCCGGCGAACAGACGTTTTCGCAGATGGCGCTCGACAAGTTGCGCATCCACATTCACGGCGACCATCTGCTGGCCTATCCGCTGTACGACCTGATCATGAACGGTTGCATTCAGGTCGCATTCAAAGCGGTTGATGTGAAAGGATCTGCCCCGATCATCATGTCCCCCGACGAGTGCATTTCACCCGTCGGCTTCGGGCTTGATGAAGGGCTGCTGCCGTATCCGAAGCAGTCGTTCCCCGGCTACCGTCTGTTGACTGAGTTCTTCGCCTTCCCGTTCAAGTTCCTGTTCTTCGATCTGGGCGGCTGGGATCGGCTGCGCGCGATCGGTGCGGCCCGACAGGTCGAAGTGCTGCTGTTTCTCAGTCGCGGTCATCAGCGACTGGAACAGTCGATGGACGCGGGCATGTTCCGCCTCGGCTGTACGCCGGCGGTCAACCTGTTCGACGTCACCGCTGAGCCGATCCCGTTGACGAACGCCCGGCACGAGTACCGCATCACGCCCGATGTAGGCGACCCGCGCGGGCACGAAGTCTACTCCGTCGATACGGTCACCGGCGCGCTGCCCGATGGACGCGATGTCGAGTTCCGCCCCTTCTACAACCTCGGCCATGGCGGCGACCGCAGAACCCGCGAAACGTTCTGGTACTCGACCCGGCAACCGTCGCTGACGGAAGGCGACCGCGGAACCGATGTCTGGTTGAACCTCGTCGACCTTGGCTTCGACCCCGCGAAGCCGGCCGAGACGGTGCTGATCACGCGTTTGACCTGCACAAGCCGCGACCTGCCGAACCAACTGCCGCGGCAGGGGGACGAAGTGCCGTTCGAGATGGAGTTCGCCG
>JBBQII010000546.1:0-3471 GCA_038324795.1 Gemmatales bacterium | reverse complement strand
CATCGCTTCGGCGATTTCGATCTGCTTGTGGGCAACGATTTCATCGAGAATGTTCGGCATGGTCGCTCGTTCAGGAAGGTCGGGGGCGACCTACTTCTTACAATACGCGATGCCGTCCGTTCGTCTTCGCCGTTCGCAACTCGGGAGCCGCATGCCGCCGGAGCAGCAGGAATTCTGGTCGATGCTGACCGCCGGGACCGGGCTCGCCGTCGCGGCCGGGCTGCCGGCCGTGCTGATCCTGCTGCTGCGTCGGCCTGCATCGCTGTTCCCGCGTGCCAGCCACTGGCCGATTACGTGGAACGGCTGGGTGGTGCTGGTCGCGTTTGTCTTCGGCCTGCTGGGCGGGTCGATCATGCAATCGCTTCTCGCTTCGACGGGGTTCTTCCACGCGCTCTACGGCCCCGACTTCCCGCTGGCGATCACCGATCCCGCGAATGAGACGCAGCGCCAGGCCGCGCACCTGCGCGGCCTGTGGGGGCAGACGCTCGCGCTGCCTGTTCAGTGTCTGATCATCATCTGCTTCATGCGCTTCGGCACCGGGGCGCAGTTGGTGCAGATCGGCCTGTCGCATCGGCAGTTCAACCGCAACTATCTCGCCGGGTATCTCGCCTGGCTGATCTTCACGCCGCTTTCCTTCGGTGCGTTCGTGATCGCGCTGATGCTGTTCACCGACCAACCGCAGAAACACCCGCTGACCGATCTGGGCACCGCGGCAGGCAACCGGGAAATGGTGATCTTCGCGCTGAATGCCGCACTGCTGGCTCCGTTCCTTGAAGAACTGGTCTTTCGCGGCATCCTGCAACCGTGGCTGCTGCAGACCGCGGCGGAAAGCAAAGACGCAGTCGTCCCGGTCGAGTTCCGCCCGCATGTGTGCGTGGGCATCGCGCTGGTGCTCTGCCTGCAGACGCCGGCCGTCACGGATGTGATCCAGCGGCAACGCTGGGGCGAACTGCTTCCCGCCCTGGCGCCCTCGCTGTTCGTACTGGTGACGACACCGCTGTTTCTGGTGCTGCCTCGCAGCGGATGGTTCAGGAAGACACTGCGGCTGGCGACGCCGCAAGCGGCAGCGGCGTGTCTTGCGAACGGGATCCTGTTCGGCGCGGTGCATGCGAACGTCTGGCCGTCGCCGATCCCGCTGTTCGTGCTGGGGTTCGGCCTCGCGTGGCTCACGACCCGGGCGCGCTCGATCATCCCGGCCATCATCGTGCACTGCCTGTTCAACGCGATTGCGGTCGTCTACACTGTGCGGCTGGCATCACAGGGTTGAGAAGTTGCTGGAAAGATGGGTTTGTCGCTGCCAACCTGTTTTTTTGTACATATACTGGTATATTGACAAAAGTTCACCTATTTCCTCGGCCGAGTTAATCCGTGTCGTCAGCGGTCGGCCGATTGATTACATTCATGATGGCACTGAAGCCAACAGCCCGGGAGGTTATCCATGGCGGAACTTGAGAACAAGGAACTGAAGAACGCGCTGTCTGCCATCGAGAAGCAGTTCGGCAAAGGCGCGATCATGCAGATGGGCGAGAAATCGTCCGAAGATATCCATGGCATCCCGACCGGATCGTTGAGCCTGGACATCGCGCTGGGCGGCAAGGGGTTGCCCCGCGGCCGCATCATCGAGATCTTCGGCAACGAGGCTTCGGGTAAGACGACGATCGCGCTGCACGCGGTAGCCAACGCCCAGCGACTGGGCGGCGTGGCGGCGTTCATCGATGCGGAACATGCACTCGATCCCTCATGGGCCAAGCGCATCGGCGTTGATCTCGAATCGCTGCTGGTCAGTCAGCCGTCGAACGCGGAAGAGGCGCTGAAGATCGCCGAGATGCTCGTGAAGTCGAACGCGGTGGAGATCATCGTCATCGACTCGGTGGCCGCCCAGGTGCCGCGACATGAAGTGGAAGGCGAAATCGGCGATTCGCATATCGGTCTGCAGGCCCGCCTGATGAGCCAGGCGCTGCGCATCCTGAACCCGACCATCGCCAAGACCAACACCTGCATGATCTTCATCAACCAGATCCGCCAGAAGGTGGGCGTCTTCTTCGGCAACCCGGAGACGACCTCGGGCGGCCTGGCGCTCAAGTTCTACTCGTCGGTCCGCCTGGAAGTCCGCCGTTCGGTAGCCATCAAGGACGGCGACGAAGTCATCGGCAACGAAACCAAGGTGAAGGTGGTCAAGAACAAGGTCGCCCCGCCGTTCCGAACGGCCGAGTTCGACGTGCTGCACGATCGTGGCATCAGCTCCGAAGGCGACTTGCTCAACCTGGCCGTCAACGCGGAGATCGTCACCAAGAGCGGCGCGTTCTTCAGCTACAACGACCAGCGCCTGGGCCAGGGCAAAGTCAATGCCATGACCTTCCTGCGCGACAACCCGAAAGTGACCGAGGAAATCCGCAACAAGATTCTCGAGTCGATCAACATCAACAACCATACGGTGCCCGTCGAACCGGCGGGCGAAGCCCTGGAAGAGAAGGAAGCGCCGGCGCCGGCGAAGCCATCGAAGAAGAAGTAACCGTTTAGCGGCCATCCCAACGGGGTGGCCGCGTGCGGATGCAATCATGGAAAACGTTCACGAGTTGCGAGACATCCCGATGCAATTAGTGCTCACCGAACCAATTGACTCAAACAAAGATGATGATCTCGTCAACCAACTGATCGCGACGAACGAAGAGTTTCGAGCATTGTCGGCACGCGCCGCATCGCGCCCGACAAAGCCATTCGATTTGGCATCATTGGATTAGTCAGCCTGTTCCCTCCGCGCAAGGACGCGCCGCATGATGCATCGTCGAATGGCCTTGAGTGCTTTCACCAACTGGCTCGCCTTTGCGGCCACGTTGCTGGTGGCGTTTTTCATCTCTCCCTACCTCATCCGCACGCTCGGGGCGTCGCGTTACGGCGTCTGGGTGTTTGTCGAATCGATCCTGGCCTACTTCACGCTGTTCGATCTCGGCATTGCCGCATGCGTGGTTCGGTATGTCGCGCGCTTTCATGCGGCCGGCAGTCAGGTTGAACTCAACAAGCTCGTTTCGTCGTGCCTGGCGTTGTTCCTGGGTTTGGGGCTCATCGCCCTGGCGCTCGGGGCGGCGCTGTCGCCCGTCCTGATTCCACTGCTCGACCGAACGAGCACTGATGCCGGCGATACGACGTTGTTTCTGCTGCTGATGCTGGGCAATCTCGCAGTCACACTGCCGCTGAGCGTCTTTCCGTCGATTCTCGATGGGCTCGAACGCTTCGCCCTCAAGAGCGCTGTGCGCATCGTTTTTCTGGTCCTGCGCACCACGGCCACAATCATCCTGATGGAACATGAGCCGAGCCTGCTCGGGTTGGGGGTGATCTTCACTGTCGGCAATCTGGCCGAGCACCTGGTCTTCGCCGTGTTGTGCCGGGTGCGGTTGCCTGATCTGCGGATATCGTACCGCCTTGTCGATCGTGCAACGCTGCAGCTGGTTCGCGGCTACTCGGTCGATGCGT
>JBBQII010000545.1:0-3473 GCA_038324795.1 Gemmatales bacterium | reverse complement strand
GACGCTGACCGTGACGCGATCCCGCTGGGCGACGGCCGCCCCCACGGCCGCAGGAAAACCCCAGCCGAGCGTGATGTAGTTGGATGGATAGAAGAACGTGCGCGGGGCGTAGGCCGGGTAGTCGGTCTGCATGCGCACTGCCATCTCGCAGGCGTCGGTGAAGACGACGGCATCTTCGGGCAGCATCTCGCGAAGTGTATCGATGAACCACTCCGGCCTCGGATGTTTCAGTTGGGCGGCCTCGGTCCATGTCTCGCCCCAGGTACTCGCCTGTACCGGCAGCCGACCCAGCAGTTCACCGAGCCAATGCCGGGCATCGCCGATGAGGCCGACCGTCGCGGGATAGTTCATGCCGATCTGCCCGCGGTCGATGTCGATCTGCACCAGTTTGTCGGGTACGCGCATGTTGCGGAACCAGGTGAACACCTCGGTGAACCGGCAGCCGATGGCGAGCATCGCATCCGCGTGCGGCAGCACGGCCCTCGCCCGCACCGATCGGCCGTGCCCCAACGAAAGCGGGTCGCGTTCGTCGATGATCCCCTTGCCGTTGAGCGTGGTGATGACGGGGCAGTTCAGGCGTGCGGCCACTTCGCGAATCTCACTGGCGGCCCCGGCGCTGACGGCCCCGCCGCCGGCGAGGATGATCGGTCGACGGCTGCTTCGCAAGAGCGCCGCGGCTTCGTCGACCGCGTTCGCTGGAAACACAGGCGACGGATTCTTCAGGCCGTCGCTTGTGCTTCCGGCGAACGCGGCCATCAGATCCTGCGGGCAGATGAGCGCTGCGGGGCGCGGGCGGCCGGCGGTCATCGAGTGGAACGCATTGGCAACAATCGATGGGATGTCGTCGTTGCGCATGATGGTACGCGCGTAGGCGGTACATGGCCGGCAGATCGCTTCCAGGTCGATCTCGTGGTAGTTCCCGCATTCGAGATGGATGCGGTCGTGGTTCACCTGTCCGGTCAGCAGCAGCACCGGCACCGAATCGGAATAGGCCTCCGCGATGCCCGTCAGCGCGTTGGTCGCGCCGGGTCCGGCCGTAGTGCAGATGACGCCGGGCCTACCGGTCACACGCGCGTAGCCATCGGCCATGAACGCCCCGGCCTGCTCATTGCGGCACAGCACCGTCTCGATGCCGCCGTGCCGATGAATCGCATCGTAGAGGTGCGTGGTGTGCGACCCCGGCATGCCGAAGATCGTCCGTACCCCGTACCGATGCAGTTCCGCGATGACAAGATCGGCCCCGGTACTCAATTCACGCCCCCGCGAAGACTTCAAGGATATGCTCGCCGCCATGGTCGGGGTTGCCGATCAGACGCTGGCGTTTCGGATCGACCACCCAGTCCATCATTTCGAGGGGAAGCTGACCGATCAGGACGGGACAATCATCGCGGATGGCTGTCACGTCGAGGATGCAATCCCGCCCCTGCACGGAGAGCCGAACACCGCGATACGTCTTGAGCGACACCGGAGCGTTGGCAGTCATGGCATTCCGCTCGTTCAGCACATCGAGCCCCAGCGAATCGATCATCCGTTCTGGCAGCAGCAGCCCGAACGCGCCGGTATCGACGAGCGCTTCGGGAACATCGATGGAGCGCACCTCATCCGGTTTCTTCAGGCCCTTGTTGACGCTGAAGATGTCATCAAGGTTCTCAATTCGTGCTGAAACAAGAACTTTGCCCATCGGGACGGCGTCCACGTTTACCTCGATTCTGAACAGCGGTCGGTCAACTCCGCACAAACGCATCCTGCATGAATTCGCCACCATGGGCCGGGTTGCCGATCAGCTTCTGGCCTCTCGGATCGACGACCCGGTCCATCAGTTCCAATGGCACTTGGCCGATCAATACGGGCAGGTCATCATTGATTTCCGTGACATCGCAATGACATTCCCGCCCCTGAATCGTGAGTCGGACCGTGGAGTAGACGTTCAACGAGACCGTGCCACCCGCGGTTTTGTCGCTGCGAACCCGGAATTTGTCGAGCCCGAGTTGCGCGATCAGCCGTTTCGGCATCAGCAGGCCCGTGGCCCCTTTGTCAACAAGTGCGTCTTCAACCGTGACGCTGCGCACCGCTTCCGGTGCCACTTGCCCGTCGTTTGCCTGGTACAGGTCCTTCAAATTCTCGATCCGGGCCGATACGAGCACTTTCCCCATCGTGGCGATCCCCATGATTTCCTCGATTCACCTGATCTGAACAGTCGAACGCGCTCCCCGGCGCAGAGCCTTCGGGTCGCGGCTAACGGGTATCGTACTCGCATCGCCAGACCAACGCACGCTATTCCCTTCCCCCGTTCGGCCTGTAACAATAACGCGTTACGTGAACTGTCCCCTTCTGAGGTGTCGCGGATGACTGCTGATCGCGTTCCCGTCACGGTACTGACCGGCTTTCTCGGCGCGGGGAAGACGACGCTGCTCAACCACATCCTCACAGCCAATCACGGCAAGCGCATTGCCGTCATCGAAAACGAGTTCGGTGAAGTGGGTGTCGACCAGGAACTGGTCATCGGCGCCGAAGAGGAGATTTTCGAGCTCAACAACGGCTGCATCTGCTGCACCGTTCGCGGCGACCTGATCCGCATCATCGGCAACCTGATCAAGCGCAAGAACAAGTTCGACTACATCCTGATCGAAACGACTGGACTCGCCGACCCCGGCCCCGTCGTGCAGACATTCTTCTACGACGAAGAATTGAAGAGCAAGATCCGACTCGATGGTGTGGTGACGGTGGTCGATGCCAAGCATGTGTCGCTGCACTTCAACGACAATGAAGTGAAACAGCAGATCGCCTTCGCGGACGTGATTCTGCTGAACAAGATCGACCTGGTGACCCCGGCGGAACTCGATCAGCTCGAAGCCCGCCTGAAAGCGATGAACGGCCAGGCCCGCGTGATCCGCACCGAGAAATCGTTAACTCCGCTCGACAATGTCGTCGGTATTCAGGGGTTCAACCTCGAGCGAGTCGAGCAGATCGACCCCACGGTCATCCCCGAGAAGCGCGAGCACAAGCACGACGAACATTGCGCTCCCGACTGCGGGCACGACCATGAGCATGAACATGACCATGAACACGAACACGAACACGAACACCGTCATGATGATGGCGTCAGTTCGGTCGGCATCGTGCTGCCTGGCGATGTGGATGCCAAGAAGGTCAACACCTGGTTCGCGAAGCTCCTCGCGGAACGCGGACCCGACCTCTATCGAATGAAGGGCCTGCTGAGCCTGCGCGGCGACAAGAACCGCTTCGTCTTCCAGGGGGTGCATATGCTGCTCGACACCAGCGAAGGCAGCCCCTGGGGCACGGCCGAACGTGTCAACAAACTGATCTTCATCGGTAAGAACCTCGACCGCGAAGCACTCAACGCCGGCTTCAAAGCCTGCCTGGCCCGCTAGCCGGAAGCGCCAGCGACGGCGGATGATGAAAGCCGGCTTCGATCACTGGAGAGTCGCCATGTTCCGATTGCTGTTGGCCTC
>JBBQII010000544.1:0-3477 GCA_038324795.1 Gemmatales bacterium | reverse complement strand
GCTCGCAATCCCCCGAGGGAACTGTTGTGCCGGTGGCTGCGTCGAATGTAAGATGACGGTGAACAAGACAACCTCTCACAAGGAGCACGCATGCGCTTTCAGTTGATCGTCGGGGCCTTGGCGATGATGGCCCTCGCTTTGGGCAACCCCACGACGGCCGATACGCCGAAGGAACGCGAAGCCGCCAAGAACGCCCTGCAGAACTTCCATGAGTACATCGGTGCCTGGAAAGGTGACGGTGAAACCAAGACCGGCAAGTCCGAGTTCTGGAAGGAAGCCATGAGTTGGGGCTGGAAGTTCTCGAAGGACGGTGCCCCGGCCCTGCTCGTCGAATTCAAGGACAACAAGACGTTCGACAAGGGCGAAGTGAAGTACCTGAACGACAAGAAAAAATACCAGTTGACCCTGACTGGCAAGGACAAGAAGGAACAAGTCTTCGAAGGCGAGATCAAGCAGAAGCGGCTGGTCTTCACTCGCGTCGATGCCGGGTCGATGGACAAGTACACGCTGAGCATGTTCACGACCAACGAAGGGGCGCTGTTCAAACTCGAGTATGCCCTGCAGGCGGGCGGCAAAGGCCTCGATAAGAAGATCTTTGAAGTAAGTTCGAAGAAGGAAGGTGCCTCGATCAGCGGCGGTAAGAAGAACGAATGCGTCGTCTCCGGCGGCGTGGGCACTATGCCCGTGTCTTACAACGGCAAGACCTACTACGTCTGCTGCGGCGGATGTCGCGATGCGTTCAACGAAAGCGAAGCAGCGAAGAAGAAGTTCGTCGAGGAGTTCGAGAAGAACAAGAAATAAATCCGGAAACGTGTTACGAAGGCCCGCGATGATTCATCGCGGGCCTTTTCGTTGGCAACGCCGTAAACGGCTGGCCGACCTCCGTAACCGCTCATAAAGCCATCTTCACGAACGAACGCAATCTGTTATGGAGTTTTCGACATGCTTCGCAACCTGTGCCTGTTGATTGTTCTGTTCCCCGCGATGCTTCGTGCCGACGACGGCAGCGGGGCGCGGATGCAGAAGGCGGCGGACGATTTTCTCGGCACGCTGTCGGCCGAGCAAAAGGCCAAAGCGATGTTCGATTACGGCAGCCCCGAACGCACCAACTGGCACTACATTCCGCTTGAAAGCAAAGAGACAAAGAAGTCGACCCGCAAGGGGATCCCTCTCGAAGACCTGAACGCGGACCAGAAGAAAGCCGCACTGGAACTGCTGAAATCCGGCACCAGTCCCGAAGGCTTTAAGCTGGCCCGGGCAATCATGGAACGCGAACTGTTTATCGGCCAGCTCGAAGAGAACAAGTCCTGGACCCGCAAACCGGGCTGGTACTTCATCAGCGTCTACGGCACCCCTTCCGACAAGGGCACGTGGGGCTGGCGCTGGGAAGGTCATCACCTGGTGCTCAACTACAGTATTACCAACGGCAAAGTAATGGCGCAAACGCCGTTCTTCTTCGGTGCAAACCCCGCCACGGTCGTCGATGGACCGAAGAAAGGCGAGCGGTTGCTGCCCGGCTGCGAGGAAACTGCCCGAGACTTGTTCCTCAAGCTCGATGAGAAGCAGCAGGCCATTGCGATGCAGAAGGAGCACTTCCCCGATGTGGAAGGCACGAAGGCGACCGCCCCGACCAAAGAGCCGATCGGTGCCTCCGCGAAAGAATTCACCCCGGTCCAGCGTGAACTGCTGATCAAGCTGATCGACAGTTATCTCGAGCGGATCCCGGCTGATGTGGCCGAGGCCGAGCGCACGGCAATCCGCAATGCAGGTATCGAGAAGCTTCATTTCGCCTACACGGGCGAAGCGAAGTCGGCACGGCCACACACGTATCGCGTGCAGGGTCCATCGCTGTTCATCCACTACATGTGCGACCAGAGCGACCCGGTCATGAACCCGGGCAACCATATACACAGCGTCTACCGCAGCCTGACGACCGACTTCGGCCTGCTGCTGCCTTCCGGAAAGTAACGATCACCCAATCGAAGCAGCCCATGCGTCCGGCAAGTTGCCTTGCCCTTGTTGGCTTCCTGGCCCTGTGCACGGGGTGCATCGAAGTCTCGCGGAATGATGGTTCCACGACTTACTCCTACGCCTTGTGGGCACCCACCGTTGTGATCTTCGGGTTGATCGGTGCGTTCATTCTCGGGTTGGTGCTGCGGCGACACTCGTTGAAGTGGGGCTGGGGATTAATCATTCTCAGCCCCCTCGCACTGATCGTTCTCGCGCCCGGCATGTTCATGAGCAACGTCGTGGTGAACAACCTCGGGTTCCGCTTGAAGACGGGCTTCTGGTTCAGCCCCACCGAACACAGCGTCCGCTTTGCCGATCTGAAATCGATCGAACATGCGGAAGAAGTCTCGACCGGCCGGCGCGGCCGGAAGAACCACAGCTACTATCTGCTGTGCAACGACAAGGCGGGCTCAACGGAAAAGGTGCCGACCGGTGACTTGATGCGAGAAGGGGCCGCGATTGAAATCGTCAGCTGCGCCAAGGACCAGGGCGTGCTGTTCGTCGATCGTGTGCCGTGATTAAATCCGGGATCTGGTTTGGCCTGATTGTTGCAGCGTTTCGCCCCTGCACAATTCATCTCTCACCACGGAGCATCCCGATGGCAGCTACACACGTGCTGGAACCCGAAGCGCAAAATCTCGTCGCTGACACAAAGAACCCGCCGTTCATCTTTCAACTGGGACCCGAGAAGGGCAACAAGCTGTTCGATGAAATCCAGTCGGCACCGGTCGACAAAGTTGATGTCGACATCGAAGACGTCGACGTTCCCGGCAGGCCGACCGGAACCATTCCCGTCCGCATCATGCGGCCCAAAGGCGCAACGGGTCCGTTGCCGGCTCTGCTGTACATTCATGGCGGCGGCTGGGTGTTCTGCAACACGCATACGCACGATCGACTGATCCGCGAACTGACGGTAGGCGGCGGAGTGGCGCTGGTTTTTCCCAGCTACGCGTTGTCCCCCGCGGCAAAGTACCCGACCGCCATCGAACAGAACTATGCGGTCCTCGAATGGATCGCGAAGAGCGCTGCCCCGCAACGCTTCGACAGTTCCCGAATTGCCGTCATGGGCGACAGTGTGGGCGGCAACATGGCAGCCGCGGCGGCCATTATGGCGAAGCAGCGCGGCGGACCGAAATTGGCCTGCCAGTTGCTCGCCTACCCGGTGACTGATGCGAACTTCGACACTGCGTCATACAAGGAGTTCGCCATCGATCACCTGCTGCGCCGCGACGGGATGCAGTGGTTCTGGGACCAATACACCACGGACTCCGCAAAGCGAGCCGAGATCACGGCCTCTCCGCTCCGTGCGACCACCGAACAACTCAAGGGACTGCCCCCGGCACTCGTCATCACTGGCGAGGCCGACGTTCTCCGAGATGAAGGTGAGCAGTACGCGAACAAACTTCGCGACGCCGGTGTGGCGGTCACCGCGGTCCGCTTCCAGGGCATCATCCACGACTTCGTGAT
>JBBQII010000543.1:0-3498 GCA_038324795.1 Gemmatales bacterium | reverse complement strand
GGTGTTGTCCGGCGGGGGCGATTGTGGTCTTGGCGGTGTTCGGGCGGCTGGGCGCATACCGCCCTGCCTCTGGGGGGGCCCGGCGGCGGGGTCCCACCACGATGTCGATGGGCAACTTTGAAAGAACGACAGCAATCCCCGAACCTGACCAGGTCCGTGGACGGTTCACACATGAAGGATTGACAATGCGACTTTGCCTGCTTTGTGTCGCGATTGCATTGTGTATTTGCAGCATCCCGCCATCGGACGCTTGCTGCCCGGCCTCACCGGCGAACAAGCCGGTCGTCAACGCCGATCAAACGGTGCTGATCATCTGGGACGCGGAGAAGAAGATACAACACTTCATCCGCCAGGCATCGTTCAAGAGCGATGCGGATGAGTTCGGCTTCATCGTGCCATCGCCGTCGGAACCGGAGCTGGCGCCTTCTGACCAATCCGCGTTCCTGCAGCTTGCGGAATTGACCAAGCCCGATGTGGTGAAACAGTCCAAACCGGTCAACTTCAGTTGCGGCTGTTCATCGACTGCGAAATTCAGTGATGCAGGCGTAACCGTTCTGCAGGAAAAGTTTGTGGCCGGGTATAAGGCAGTCGTTCTGGAGGCAAAGTCGACAACGGCTTTGGCCAACTGGCTGGCAGCGAACGGGTTCGCAAATTCACCGGAACTACAGGCGTGGGCCGAGCCGTACGTGAAGGACAATTGGAAGTTCACCGCATTGAAGCTGGCCAAGGAATCAGTGAGCTACGCCGAACGCAATGTCAACGCGGCCGCTTTGCGCATGTCGTTTCAGACCGACAAGCCGTTGTTCCCGTATCGCGAGCCGGAAAGTGCGCTGACGGGTAAGGAAACGTCCGGTCGTCGAATCCTGCGTATCTTCATGGTCGCCGATGCGAGGATGACCGGCGTGTTTCCCGACAGCACCACTTGGAACGGCAATCCGGTCTGGTCGAACAAGTTGCCGGACACCGAGCGACAATCACTGCTGGAAAAGCTGAAGCTGCCAAAAGACACCGGACCTATGAAGTGGCACTTGACCGTCTTCGATCACGACTGGCCGTATGAGCGGGCGAGGGGGGATGTCTACTTCGAACGCGATCGCAATCAGGATGCGTTGAAGCGCCTGCCGCACATCATTTACACCAACAAGGGAATGCCCGACGTGGCAGGCTTGGCACTGATTCTAATCGCCTTATCGCCGGCACTGATTCGCCGGCTCAAGACGGCCCCGTAGCGCACACGCAGACGTGTACACTACGAAAATCAATACTCCGGATCCGTAAACGACCGCAGCAACTCATCCGGGGCCGGGGCGTACGCCAGGGGTTCCATCGAGGAGCTGGCTCGGCCTTGCGTCACGCTTCGCACTTTGTCCGCGTAGTCGAACATCTTGGCCAGCGGTACGTGGGCTTCCAGTTCCGAGTAACGGCCGTTCGATTCGGTGCGTTCGATGTTGGCTCTGCGGGCTGACAGGTCGGAGATCACGTTGCCCAGGAACTCGTCGGGCACGGCCACGACCAGTTTCATGATCGGTTCGAGCAGCACGATGTTTCCCTTCAGTGCCTTCAGCACCGCATCGTTCGCGGCCGCCTCAAAGGCGACTTCGGTCGACTTCTCCGGGTCGGCGGTGACGCCGACCAGCACGGCCTGCACGTCCAACACGGGGAAGCCGAGTTCGCCTGACTGCAGGGCCGACTTGAGGCCGCGCTCGGCGGCGGCGATGAACAGCGGGTTCGCGTCGCCCGGCTTGATCTTGGTCGTCACCGTGACGGGCTGCTCGGATTTCTTGTTCGAGAACTCGACCTTCACCCGGCCGAACAGGAACGTCGTGCCGAATTGCCGATCGCATTCGCCCTCAACCGTCACCGGGTTCTTCAGCGTCTCGCGGTAACTGACGCGCGGCTTGCCGACGCGGATCTTCAGGCGGAAGTCGCGTTCCATGCGGTGCCGCTTCACTTCCAGGTGCAGTGTTCCCATGCCGCTCATCAGCAGTTGGCCGGTCTCTTTGTCCTGCTTGCAGATGAAGGTCGGGTCTTCGCGTTCGAGCTTCTTCAGCGTGTCGAGCAGCTTATCCTTGTCGGCCGCGCTCTCGGGCTCGACCGACTGGCTGACAACGGCCTCGGCAAAGGTGATCGCTTCCAGCAGGATCGGGTGCTGCGTCTCGCAGAGCGTGTCGCCCGTGACGGAGTCTTTCAGGCCGATGGTGGCGACAATGTCGCCGACATAGGCTTCGGAAAGCTCGTCGCGCTGCGACGGGTCGGCATGCACGTGGTACAGCTTGCCGAGCACTTCCTTCGAATCGCGACCCGGATTGCTGACCCGGCTGCCCGACTTCACCACACCTGAATAGATGCGGATGTAGAACAGGTCGCCCGAGTTCTGAGCGATGACCTTGAACACCAGCCCGCAGAACGGTTCCTTCACGTCCGGCTTGCGTTTCTCTTCCTTATCGTCCTTGCGGGGATTGGTGCCAACGACCGGCGGGCGATCGAGCGGGTGCGGCAAGTAATAAGTCACCGCGTCGAGCAGCGGCTGGATGCCGATATGCTCCCGGCCCGACCCGGCCAGCACCGGATGAATCAGCCCGCGAATCGTCTGATCGCGGATGACTTCGCGCACTGATTCAAGCGGGACATCATTGCCTTCCAGATACAGCGTGGTGATCCTGTCCTTGTCGTCATGCTGTGTCAGTTCGTCGAAGAGTTGCTCGCGGTACCGCTTCGCTTCATCGAGATTCTCGGCCGGGATCTCGTCAAGGCGGAGCGTCTTGCCGCTGTCGCCGGCATCGAAGTAGATCGCCTTCATGGCCAGCAGGTCGATGATGCCTTTGAACGGGGTTGAACTGTCCTTGGCCGAGCCGTTGCCGATCGGGATGGTGATCGGGATCGGGTTCCCCTCGAGCCGTTCGCGCACCTGGGCGATGCAGTTGGCGAAGTTGGCCCCGACGACGTCCATCTTGTTGACGAACACCATGCGAGGCACGGTGTACTTGTTCGCCTGCCGCCAGACGGTTTCGGACTGGGCTTCAACGCCCTTCTGGGCATCGAAGACGCAGACGCAGCCATCCAACACTCGCAAGCTGCGCTCGACTTCAGCGGTGAAGTCGACGTGGCCGGGGGTATCGATCAGGTTGATGGTGTACCCGCGCCAGGCCAAAGGCACGCATGCGCTGTAGATCGTGATGCCGCGTTCCTGCTCTTCGGGGTCGAAGTCGGTTTCCGTCGTGCCCTGGTCGACCCCGCCGAGCTTGTGCTTGGCCCCGGCATAGTAGAGGAGATGTTCCGTCGTCGTCGTTTTTCCCGCATCAATGTGCGCGATGATGCCGAGGTTGCGAATCTTGGTCAGGTCGATGTCGGATGATTTAGCCATCGGAGGGGTCAGGGGTCAGGGGTCAGGGGTCAGAATGAACAAATGCATAATAGCGAACGAGCGATGCGTTGTATGCGTGATCTAAACGACCATTCGGTTTGGAAACAGCAAGGGTCAGGTTCCAACGGACCCGT
>JBBQII010000542.1:0-3498 GCA_038324795.1 Gemmatales bacterium | reverse complement strand
GGTTGAGAACCCAGCGACCTCTGCAGGCGTGATATGGCTTCATCGATGCGGTCAAGCGACAGGCCGGCCGAGCCGAAGAAGCCAAGCATGCCGGCCCGGCTCATCGCTTCGACGATCTCGACGGAGGCGATGCCATTGGCCATCGCCCCGGAGACACATGGGTATTGGATGCGGTGATCGCGAATGAATGTCCGGTCGCCCAAGTCTGCCAGTGAAGTGGCCGGCAGGTAGCCGGCCACGGGTTGACCATCGCCGCCCGGTTCGTGCGAACCGTGGCCGCCCTGCGCGACGGCAAGGCCCTGATAGGTCAGCACGACGATGACAGCGACGGTCAGGTCGGCCATCACCATGCGGAGGAGCGCGGGATCATTGACGGGGAGCAGGCGTTCCGGCAGCCACCAGCCAAGTGCGTGCAGACGCGCGGCGGCGGGCGTTCCGTCGTTGGTATGCCGTGGCTGGTTGAACCCGGAAGGGGATGCCATGATGCCTGTCAACGACGCCAAAGGAAAAGGCACGACACGGGCAAGCAGTAAACTACGAAATCGGCTACCTTCACTATAGGCAACCTGACAAGAACGAAAATGCCTTCCATTGAAATCCGGGCAAACGGCAGTGGCGGTTCCCAAGCCGCGAAGACCCTCTATCATCTAGGTGTAGAAACTCCATCCCCATTGTCAGGGCGAATGACTCATGGCCGAGCAGTACATCTTCACCATCGAAAGTCTCACCAAACTCTACGACCGCAAGGAAGTGCTGAAGAACATCTGGCTCGCGTTCTACCCCGGTGCCAAGATCGGCGTGATCGGCAGCAACGGCTCGGGCAAGAGCACGCTGCTGAAAATCATGGCCCTGGAAGACGACGACTTCATGGGCACCGCCCGTGCCAAGGCGGGGATCAGCATCGGCCATGTCCGCCAGGAACCGCACCTGACGCCGGGCAAGACTGTCCGCGAGAATGTCGAAGAAGCCGTTGAAGACAAGCGCAGAATCATGAAGCGTTTCAACGAAATCGGCGACGAAATGGGCCTTCCCGACGCCGACTTCGACAAGCTGACCGATGAGATGGGAAAGCTGCAAGACATCATCGACGCCCAGAACCTCTGGGACCTCGACCGTGAAGTCGAGATCGCCATGGACGCGATGCGCCTGCCGCCCGGCGATGCCCCCGTCGAGCAACTCTCCGGCGGTGAGCGCCGCCGGGTCGCACTGTGCAAGACGCTGCTGCAACAACCCGACTTGCTGCTGCTGGATGAACCGACCAACCATCTCGATGCCGAATCAGTCGACTGGCTGGAAAGGCACCTGAAGGACTACAAGGGAACCGTCGTTTCGGTCACGCACGATCGCTACTTCCTCGACAATGTCGCGGAATGGATTCTCGAGCTGGATCGCGGGCTGGGCCATCCGTTCAAGGGAAACTACTCCTCGTGGCTGGAACAGAAGAAAGCCCGGATGGACAAAGAAGAGCGGACCGACAACGCACGCAAGAAAGCACTCGACCGCGAATTGGAGTGGGCGAAGATGGCCCCGCGCGCCCGCGTTGCCAAGAGCAAAGCCCGCATGGCGGCCATCGAAAAGTTGCAATCACAGGTTTACGAGGAGCGCGAAGAGGAACTGACGATCCAGATTCCCCCCGGGCCGATGCTGGGCGATCTCGTCGTCCGGGCGGAGGGTGTGTCGAAAGCCTTCGGCGATAACCTGTTGTTTGAAGACATGAACTTCAGCCTTCCCAAGGGCGGCATCGTCGGCGTTATCGGCCCCAACGGTGCCGGCAAGACGACGCTGTTCAAGATGATCGTCGGCGAAGAACAGCCCGACAGTGGCGTGTTGCGCGTCGGCGACACTGTGAAGCCCGCCCACGTCGATCAGAACCGCGATGCTCTCGATCCGAAGAGAAGCATTTTCGAAGAGATTACCGGCGGGGCCGACTTCTTCATGCTGGGTAACAAGAAGGTCGCCAGCCGCGGTTACGTGTCCCGCTTCAACTTCAAGGGCCCCGACCAGCAGAAACTGGTCGGCTCCTGCTCCGGCGGTGAACGCAACCGCATCCATCTGGCGAAACTGCTGCGCAGCGGCGGCAACCTGTTGCTGCTGGACGAACCAACGAACGATTTGGACGTCGACACACTGCGTGCCCTCGAAGAGGCCCTCTTGAATTTCGGCGGCTGCGCCGTCGTCATCAGCCACGACCGCTGGTTCCTCGACCGCCTGGCCACCCACATCCTCGCCTTTGAGGGCGACAGCAAAGTGACCTGGTGCGAAGGCAACTACCGCACCTACGAGGAACAACGCCGCGCCAGACTGGGCGTGGACGCGGATACGCCGCATCGGATCAAATACAAGAAACTCAAGCATTAGAAGTGGGGTAGATCAGTCGAAGCTAGAAACCGGAGCCACTGCTTTGACAAGAGTCGAATGGCAGCAGATCGCCGAAGCAAGACTTTTCGCCGCGCAGGCCCTGCTGGCCGAGCCGCATTGGGCATCCGCTTATTACCTGGCCGGTTACGCTATTGAATGTGGACTAAAGTCATGCGTCATCGCACGAGTTTTTCGCGAACCGGAATTGATATTCGCAGAGAAGAAGTTCTCAGAGAATTGCTGGACCCATGATTTGGTTAAGCTCGTTCAACTCGCGGGACTAGACATTGAGTTCGCGCAGACAACCAATGATGATGCACTGTTCGAAGGAAACTGGTTGACAGTCAAGAAATGGCACGAAGGAAGTCGGTACGAACACCGGTCGCAGGTGGATTCGGAATCGTTCGTGAGGGCCATCGACGACTCGAAAAGCGGAGTGTTCGCATGGATCAAGCGTTACTGGTAAGCGAACAAGTCCAAGAAGCAAGAAAGTTTCTTCGTGAACTCGAAGGTTCTTACCCCATCGCAACGGCGTTCTGGTTGTTCGACGACGACACCGGAGAATGGAAGCTTTTCGTCGCATCCCAGCGATTCAAGGGACAGGGACTGATCGAAGGCTATATGGAGTGCAGTCGCATCATTCGCCAATTGAACAATTTCTATCTCACAGCCTCGCAGGTAAATCTCGTCAGTCTTAATGACGAAACCATCTGTGCAGCCGTGAATTTGTGTCGAGATCGAGCGTTCCAAGGACGATTCAGGGTCGCTTACTCGCGTTCCGGTATGATGGATCAAGCGGATGCGTACCTGATCAAGGGGCCCAGAGGAGATGTTGAGATGCCAACCGGTCGCGAGATCCTTGACAAGATCATCGATCATGAGGCTGACTTTTTCGATAAACACGGTAAACCACCGAGCAAAATGAAGCTCCCGGTGCTGATGGCTTACGACCTCGCAAAATGCGGACGCAACGATCTTGGCGACATTAGCGGTCGAGTCTTCAAGGATGGCATCACGGTTTTCGAGAAGGCTGGGCGGTAGATGGCCGAATTCAGCCGAGTTGGCGACGGCCAGCAGACGTTCGCGCTCCCGCGGGCAGAGTTTGTTTTTGGGCGCTTGCAGACGCCCGGGGCGCTGATC
>JBBQII010000541.1:0-3499 GCA_038324795.1 Gemmatales bacterium | reverse complement strand
AATATTCAGGAAGAGTTGGCCAACGCTCACCGAAAGGTCACTACCGCGCAGAAGCGTCTGCCCGAGTCGCCATACCCCGAACAGGGTATCGAAGAGGCGCGCAAGCGTGGTCAGGAGTACCTGAAAGACCTGCAGTCGCAGATTGACCGTTTCAAGCAACTGCTGGACGAAGGCGGCACCTGGACGCCCGACGAACAGAAGAAGCTGACAGATACTGTCGACAAGTCGCGCCTGGCATGGCAGTCGTCGCGAAAGCAGTTTTGATGCGGCAGCACCATTGATTCAAACGTGAGGTGACCGATGCCCGACACAGCGATGGCCGACGAGTTTGCCGCGGACCGGCTTTTTGATTCATCAATGCGCGATGAGGAATCCCTCTTCGCCCGGGGTGACGACGACGCGCTGATGCGCTACGAGAAACCGACCGAGTCCAAGTTCCAGCAGAAGGTGAAGGTCGTCATCGACGGCGAACTCGTCGAAGTTTACAAGGCCAAGAAGGCCCGCGATGCCCAGGGGAACGTCCGCCGCGATGCCAGCGGTAGCCCGATCCTGCGCGATACAACGATCTACGATGCCGCAATGGCGCTGGTCGAACAGGGCCGGATGTCCCGCGAGGAACTTGACCGGCGCATCCCCGTCCTTTGCCATCAGCAGCACTTGGACCCCGTGGCGGTCTGCCGGATGTGCTCGGTCCATGTCTCGAAGATCAAGCGTGCGAAGTTCACCCCCGACCGCAAGCTGGTGCCGGCCTGTCAACATCTGGTCGAAGACAAGATGGCAGTACTGACGCAGGGCTTTGCCGTGCCGCCGGGCGACCAGTCACCACAGGCGACGACCCTGTCGGAGCAGTCGATTCAGAAGCACTGCGACGTAATCGCGCAGTCATTTGAATTGCCGAAGGACGAGGCTCCCAGAGTTGACAGCCTCAAGCGCCTGATCACGACCATCCGCGATTCGACGGCATTCCTGGCAGAGTTGCTGGTGGCCGATCATCGGCATCCGAATCCTGTCCTGGCAGAGTTGCTGGTGGCCGATCATCGGCATCCGAATCCCGAACGGGACGGCCGGTTTCACAATGAACTCGACAGGGTGGCCGACGCACTGCACGTCACCGTGACGCGATGTTCGAGCCAAAAGTCGGGAAGTGCGGGGCGGAACTTCGCCGCCGGTCCCAAGTTTCGGCCGGTGATTTCGGAAAAGGAATCAGAAGTACCGGTTGAGAAGTTGCCCTCCTACATATCGGTGGTGACAGAGGATTCAAAAGTACCGGATAAGGAATCGTTCCACTACTCGTCGCGATCGATCCAGGTCAATCACGATCGCTGCATCCAGTGCGACCGCTGCGCCCGCTCCTGCTCCGACGTCAAGCCGTTCAAGGTGATCGGCCACACGGGAAAGGGGTACGGCACGCGTATCAGCTTCGATCTCGATGCATTGATGGACAAGTCGAACTGCGTCCAGTGCGGCGAGTGCATGAGTGCCTGCCCGACGGGCGCCTTGACGCTGAATCAGCGTGTCATCCCGCAGAAGTTCCGCGATGAGCAGGGGATCAAGAGCGACGATGACCCGCTGCTGATAAAGTACCGCGTGCCGGAGAACCCGCTGCCCGACGAGTATTTGACCGCACAGCAGATGAAGGACCTGACAATCCGGTATGTCCTCGACGGCAAGGCCGGTTCTTTTCAGCCATTCCGCGACATCCCGTATGCCTACCTGCGCTGGAACGAAGGAGCCGTGCGCCTCAGAAACCTCACGGGCGACGAGAATGAACCGCCCATCTGCGTCGAAGGCGAATTCGGTTCGAGTGCGTTCCTGCTTGTCGCGGGTGAGTTCGCCGGCAGGCAGCGCATTGTGCGACCGTTGGCCGACCGGAAGCCGCGTGGCCTGCTCAGCAAGGCGTTCAGCGGCCCGAAGGACGATTTCTTCGAGTTCACCATGAAAGCCGAGAGCGACCTGATCCTCGGCGAGATCGCCTGCATGAGCAACGCCAAGCGCACCGCGACGGTGAAGGCGAAGGGCCCCGCAGTCATCGTCGAGATGACCCGCAACATGCTCATGATGATGCAGCGCAGCCGTTCCGCCCGCGAAGTGCTGGACGACATCTACACCGGCCGTGCGATGCGCGCGAGCCTGTCGGTCAGCGAACCGTTCAGCACGTTGCCCTCTGCCGAACGTCAACAAGTGATCGGCGCTCTTAAGGCCAAATCGCAGGTCTGGCGGATCGAGCCGGGACAGACAATCATCTCCGAGAACGATATCGTCGGCCCGGACCCGACGGACAGCAAGTCGACGTTCCGCGGCGACTTCTACGTCATCATGCGCGGCTTCGTCAAAGTCACGCAGAAGATCGACGGCCAGGAGCGTGTGCTCGCTCAATTGGGTGAAGGGAAGCCGTTCGGTGAGATCGCCCTCTTGTACGACCATCCGCTGGTGCTGGCCGCGCGCAATCAGTTCAACGTTGATCCCCGGCGGCGCACAGCGACGGTGACGGCCATTTCCGATGTGGAAGTGGTCCGGGTGCCGGGGCCTGCCTTCCGCGAGTTCTTCATGCCGCGTGTATCCGCGGACGACGGATTCGCCCGCGTCTCGAAGTTGCTGGCTGAGAAAGCGGTGGTCCATTTGCGGGAACAACAACAGTCCCCGCCCAGTCTCGAGGACGACCGCCGGGCCGAGTATCTGCGGCAGGGGTTGTATCAGGGCCAGAAGATGCTGGTGCTGGATCTTACTTGCTGCACGCGCTGCGACGAATGCACGAAAGCCTGCGCAGATGCCCACGGCGATGGCCACAGCCGTCTGATTCGCGAAGGGCTGCGCTTCGGCGATTTCCTCGTGGCTGGGTCGTGCCGCAGTTGCCATCAGCCGTACTGCATGGAAGGGTGCCCGGTCGATGCCATCCACCGCGATCGCGGCTCGCTGGAGATTCTGGTCGAAAATCACTGCATCGGCTGCAGTCTCTGCGAACGCAGCTGCCCCTATGGGTCGATCCAGATGGCCCCTGAAGAGAAGGGGATGCGCTGGGCCGATTACCCGGAGAACGCGAATAACCCGGTGCCGAGACTGTTGCCGGGCATTGCGCGAAAAGCCGTCAACTGCGACCTGTGCCACGACCTGGTCGGCCCCGGCCGTGACCCGTTCTGCGTCTCCGCCTGCCCGCACAAGGCGGCGTTCCGGGTGAGTGGGGAAGAGTTGCTGAGCGAGGTGTCGCGACGGGGGGGATGAAAAGTCGTTGTCATCAGCAGGTAGCGTCCTGTATACTCGACTTCGAGGAACGTCCAGGCAACGGATGCCCACCCCTGTTTTGAACTCCCCGACTTGACCCGAATGCCCCGCCATGCCCCAACTTCAAGATCCAGCGACTGAACCCGATGTTGAAACCGGCGATGGAATCGAACCGCCGCCGGGTCTCCCTGCGGCGCAGATTGTGATTCGTCCGACCGCGGTGCAGGATCCCCAGCCGAGTGCCACGGCACCTGAACCACGTCCTGCGGCGCGCACTCCC
>JBBQII010000540.1:0-3503 GCA_038324795.1 Gemmatales bacterium | reverse complement strand
CGCGGCCTGATGGCCAGCGAGAAGCTGTTCGACATCAATCAGGAATCCGCGGCCACGCGGGCCAAGTACGGGCCGACGCAGTTCGCGGAGCAGTGCCTTGTTGCCCGCCGTCTGGTGGAAGCGGGCGTGCCGTTCGTGCGTGTCGGCCGAGCCTGGTGGGACAGCCATGGCCAGAACTTCGAAACTCATCAGGAGATGGTGCCGGAACTCGACCATGTGATGGCCACGCTGATCGACGACCTGAAGGATCGCGGCCTGCTTGACGACGTAATGATCATCACTCTGTCCGAGTTCGGCCGAACGCCGAGCATCAACTCCAGCCTGGGGCGGGATCACTTCGGCAACGCGTGGTCGACGAGCATCACGGGCGGCGGCATCAAGGGCGGGGCGTGCTACGGCCAGACCGACCCGACCGGCAACACCGTGAAGGAAGGCGAAATCGACGCCGGCCGGCTCTTCGCCACGGTCTACAAGGCGCTGGGCATCAACCCGCACAAGAACTACTATGTCGGCAGCCGCCCGATCCCGCTGGTGAACCCGGGCGTGGAGGAAGTGAAGGAACTGGTTTCGTAGAATTGCGCGGGGAGGCGAACGAAATGGCCAGCTTGATGCTCGAGGGTGAATCAGCGACGGGATTGCCGATCTCGCGGCTGAAGAGATTCACCGCAGCGGAGTACCAACGGCTGACCTCCGTAGGCGTATTCGGCCCCGATGACCGCATGGAACTGCCTGAAGGCCTACTGGTCAACAAGATGCCCCAGAACGAACCACACGCGGCGATTCTCTCGATCCTTCAAGAATTCTTCGGCGCGTTATTGCAACAGCCATGGAAGCTGCGGATTCAACTTCCTGTCGCCTTGAGGCGAAAGTGTTCCGGAGCCGGACCTGGCGGTCGTCCGCGGCCCGTTGCGGAGGTATCTCGAGCATCACCCGCAGCCCGCGGACATCGGCTTGCTGGTGGAAGCCGCAGGAACAACGGTCGAACAGGATCGCGGATACAAGCAGCGAATTTATGCTCGCGACCGTGTGCCTGAATACTCAATTGTCAATCTGCTTGAGCGAGTGGTGGAAGTTTACAGCGAACCCGAAGGCGGAAGAACGCCCGGATACAGAAAGCGAAATTTGTTCGCTGCCGGATCTGTCCTTCCGCTGCGGATTGGTGAAAAGGAGTTTGGGTCACTCTGCGTCGACGATTTACTGCCATAAGGATACTCACCACCAACCTGCCGAACTCGTGACGATCATCAAAGATAAATCGATCGAGTTTGGTCTCGAGCCAGACAAACTGTGGGACGTCGAGATTCCCCACATTCTCCAATGGGCGAATGATTGGCTTCACGATTACAAACAGCGAAGAATGAACGGATAGTCATGCAAACCATCGACAATCTCAATCTCGCCAAAGAACATTCCTTCAAGGGGATCGTCTTCGGCATTGCACGCGTGCCGAATTCGTCACGCGTCTTCCTCGGCGCGTCCGACTTCAAGGTCTACGAAGCCGACCTGTCGGCCGCGAAGCTGGAGCCCAAGGAACTGTATGCCCATGAGAGCTATGTCACGACGGTGGCACTCGCGGGGGACATACTCGTCTCCGGCGGGTACGACGGCAAGCTGATCTGGTGGGACACCAAGGCCGGCAAGCAGGTCCGCTCGATCGACGCCCACTCCAAGTGGATCCGCAAGGCGGTAGTGAGCCCCGACGGCAGCCAACTCGCCAGCGTGGCGGACGACATGGTCTGCCGAGTCTGGGACATAAAGTCCGGCAGGAAATTGCACGAACTTCGCGGCCATGAAGAAAGAACGCCGACGCACTTCGGCTCAATGCTCTATGCGGTCACCTGGTCGGCCGATAGCAAGCAGATTGCCACGGCGGACAAGGTCGGGCATATCGTCGTCTGGGACGCGAAAACCGGCAGCCAGATGGCGACCATGGAAGCCCCCATCATGTACACTTGGGACCCCGTCCAACGGTTGCACTCGATCGGCGGTATCCGCTCGCTGGCGTTCTCACCGGATGGCAAGCTGCTGGCCGTTGGCGGCACAGGCAAGATCGGCAACATCGATCATCTTGAAGCGAAGATGCGAATCGAAATCTTCGACTGGCGCGAGAAGAAGCAGATTGGCGAATACGTGGCCGACAAAGCCCAGGGGATCGTCAATCACCTGCAGTTCGCCCCCGATGGCTCATGGCTGCTCGGGGCCGGCGGCGCGGGCGATGGCAGCCTCGTGTTCATCGACGTCGCCCAGAAGAAAATCGTCCGCCAGGAGAAGCTGGGCATGCACTGCCATCACTTCCTGCTGAACGAAGCAGCCGACACGATCTACAGCGTGGGTCACAACAAAATCGCGATCCATGAGATGAAGAAGCCGGCCGTGCGGTTTCCGTCGCCGAGGTAGCACATGCACTGGGTCAGAGCGGCGACCGCTGCCGTGCGGCCGCCGCTCTGTCGCTTACTTCTTGTTCTTCTTCCCTGCCGGGTTGATGTCCTTCGCATCCTTCAACTGAATCAGTTTCCCCAGCTCGACCTTCTTGTCGGCGAACTCCGGTTTGCCGGCCAGGTTGGTCCACTCGTTGGGATCTTTCGCCTCGTCGTAAAGCTCTTCACCGCCATCGGCATAGCGGATGTAACGCCAGCCTTCGGTTCGCACGGCATGGTTCTTGAAGTTGTAGGTCGTGATGGCCGGGTCGCTCCAGGGTGCTTTCGGATCGGCGAGCAGCGAACGGATCGACTTGCCTTCCACATGGGCCGGTGTCGGAATGCCGCACAGGTCGGTCAACGTCGGGTAGATCGACATGAAGTCGACCGTGCGCTCGCACACACCGCCCGCCTTCGTCAGCCCCGGCACAACCCACAGCAGTGGAGCCCGGGTCGCTTCTTCCCACAAAGCAAACTTCCGCCAATGATCCTTTTCGCCCAGGTGCCAGCCGTGGTCGCACCAGAAGACGATGATGGTGTTGTCTCGCTCGGGGCTCTTGTCGAACGCCTCCATCAACCGGCCGATCATCGCGTTGCAGTAGCTGATGGCAGCCAGGTAGCCCTGAACGGCCTCTTTCCATCGGCCCGATTCAATCATGGCCGCGTGATCTCCCATCGGCTTGGCCATCTTGATGCCCGCGGCCGGCAGGTCTTCGAGATCGCTCTTCAGGTAAGGCGGCAGTTTGATGTCCTTGAGCGGGTGCATGTCGTAGTACTTCTGCGGCACATTCCAGGGCATGTGCGGCTTGTGCAATCCGCAGGCGACGAAGAACGGCTTGTCGTGCTTCTTGTTCAACTGCTCGATGGCGTAGTTCACGATCTTCCATTCGCGCAGGTCTTCATCCTTGCACTGCAGCGGCGCGAACTTGATGCCGCCGACGCCGTCGTTGCCCGTCGGCTTCGGATCGGCCCCGGGCTTTTCCAGGTAGTCATCCCATTCGCCGCGGCGTGCGTACGCTTCGTGATAAATCTTCCCCGATCCGGAGACGTAGTAACCAGCCTTGCGGAACGTGGTAGTCAACGGTT
>JBBQII010000539.1:0-3506 GCA_038324795.1 Gemmatales bacterium | reverse complement strand
GGCGGTTGCCCCGGCCATGGCATCGACGAGCCCCTTCACGTCGGCGGGGCGCGTGCTGGCTTCGTCGTAAAGCTGCTGGAAGATGGCGAGTGCCTGATCGTAGTTCTTGCCCGACAGCGCGATGAAGGCGATGCGCGAGCGGATGGCCGGGTCGCCGGGGTTGATGCGCCGCAGCCGCTGGTAGATCGCCTCGGCCTGTACCGTACTCTGGCGGGCGTTCAGAATATCGGCCTTCAGCAACTGCGCATCGGCATCGTTGGGGCTGGCACGCAGCACCAGGTCGCACTGGCGCTCGGCCTCTTCAGGCTTGTTGGCCAGCATGGCCGCGGTGGCCAGCAGCAGTCGGCCGTCGCGGTCGGGCGTCATGCCGTCGTAGGCACGCATCGCCTCGGCGTACTTGTGAACGCTGACCATGGCCCCGGCATATTCGTAGCGCAGCGCGCGGTCGTCGGGATAGGCCTGGATCAGGTCGCGGAACAGCCGGTCGGCTTCGACGACATCGCCCGAATGGAACGTGCTGCGCGCGAGTGCGATCAGCATCTCGCGTTTGCGCTCGGGCGGCAGCGTGCCTTCCTGGAACTCGCGGAACAGCCGTTCGTACTCTTCGCGTGCCCGGGAGTAGTTGCGCGAGTTGAGAAAGCCGTTGGCCCGCGCGATCTGCAGGTCGAGGTTCTTGCGGTCGCGGGACGCCAGGATGTCGATCACCTGGTTCATGTCCGCATCGCGCCCGGCCTTCGCGAGAGCACTGACGAGCAGCACCAACCGGTCGGTCGACGGGTGCCGTTCCTGCAGCGTTGCGCCGTAGATCCGTTCGAGCTTGCTGTACTCTTCCGCCGTGGTCGGGCCGTTGGAAACGATCAGGTCGCGCAGGAACATGTCGTCGCGATGCAGTACCTGGAAGGTGTAGGCGAGAATCAGCACGAACGGTATCAAAGCGGCGCTTGCCAGAAGCGTGTGCTTGCCCATCGGGACCGATAGCGGCTTTTTTTGCGGCGTCAGCGCTTCCTTGTGAATCCGCTTCTCATGCGGCGTCAGCAGATCGTCGTACTCGACCCGGCCCTGACCCTCGAAATGCACATAGCCGAAAACGGTGCGGTAGTAGGTGCGATTGGCGTAGATGCGCTGTTCATGGCGGATGACGTCGGCCTGACCGGTGATCGGGCCGGTCGGCAGCGCCATTGTGAAGTCGCAGCGCGAACCGGGCGGCAGCGGGTCGGCCAGCATGGCGATTGCCGCCTCGCGGCTGACATCCTCCGTGACGGCCTGCCCCATGATCGAATCGGAGGTGAACTGGAACGGCAGCCGGTACGGCTCGCGCGGCGATGACCGGCGGCGTACAGGGCCGCGGCGGAAAGTCGCCCACACGCGTTCGAACAAGTTGCGCTTGTGCGCGTAATACTTCTCGTACAACCGCGGCACGGCATAGTGCATGATGATGCGATTGAGCACATCGAACTGCTGCGGCGTGATCCCCTCGAAACGCAGGCCCAGGCGATAGGCGGCCCCATCTTCGGGTGAAGTCCTGCCGCGCGACAGTCTGGTCGTCCAGCGCACGCTGGCATCGACCTGCAGCAACTCATCGGTGCCGGCGATGCGCAGGTGCAGCAGGCTTTCCACCGGGAACTCGCGGTAGACGATGATCGCCGCCCCGCCTTCGCTCAGATCGATGGTGCAGCCGAGTTCCGCGCTCGTGCCGGGGATCGCGCCGGCGATTTCAAACTCGACCGGCAGGTTTACCGTGTGGCGGTAGCTGTAGCGCTTATCCTCGGGCCACATGCTGCGGCGGATGCACGCGAACGCCAGCGTCATATGGAAGACGGTCCAGCACGAAGCGAGAATCGGCTTGTAGAAGTCGGTCGAGATGCCGAAGATCACGCGACCCCAGCCCCAGAACAGGGCGAGCACGCTCAGGGCGATGAAGTAGACATGCGGCCGAATGAACGGCCAGATCGACTTCGATTGCCGACCGCGCTTGCTGGTCACCACGAACTTCGACAACTTGCGCATGAACAAAGCGCGCATCGTCCCCTGGATCTGCGTCCAGAAGCCGAGCATGGTGAACATCTCATTGCGCCAGAATGAACCGTGCCCGTTCGAGACATACTTCACGCCGTAGACGCTGGCCAGCACGTACAGCACCATGATGACGAACAGCGTCCAGGTAAACTGGTTCACCGGCGGCACACCGGAGATGAGCATCATCAGCGGTGTGAAATAGATGGCCGCCTTGAAGACGCCCCCCGCCCAATGGATCATCGACCCCAGGTAGCACAGCCGTTGCCCCAGCTTCAGCCCGCGCGTGTTCAGCGGGTTATCGTGGGCCATGATGCTGAGGTTGCCTTCGCCCCAGCGCAGCCGCTGCGTGTGGAACGTCGTCACGTCCGGGGCGGCCTGCCCGGCGATCAGCCGTTGGCTGATGCCCATCGACTTCCAGCCTTTCGAGTGCATGCGCAGGCCGGTGTGCATGTCCTCGGTGATCGTCTCGGTGGCAATGTAGCCGACTTCCGCGAGGGCCTCGCGACGGAACAACGCGGCACTGCCGGCGAAGATGGCGGCGTTCCAGCGGTTGCGGCCCGGCTGAATCACCTTGTAGAACAGTTGCCCGTCTTCCCAGTAAAGCCCCTTCTGATGGTCGTAGACCGACTGGAACGACTCGAAGTTGTAGAAGGCATGGGGGGTCTGTACGAACGCCAACTTCTCGTCCGCGAAGTAGCCGATCAGGCGGGTGATGAACTGCGGTTCGGGCACATGGTCGGCGTCAAAGATGATGATGAACTCGCCATTGGTCTTCTCGAAGGCGTAGTTCAGGTTGCCGGCCTTGGCGTGGCGATTGTCCGGCCGGGTCACGTAGGTGACGCCGAGCTCCTCGCAGATGGCAAGCAACTTCGCCTGTCGCTCGAGGGAAGGCGGGCCCTTCTCCGGGTCGTTGCAACGAGCTTCGGTCCCGCCGTCGTCGCACAGGAAGGTATGGTGCGGGTAGTCCATGCGCACGCAGGCCTGCAACGTGGTACGCAGCAGGTCCGGGTCCTCGTTGTAGGTCGGTACGAAGACATCAACAGTGCGGCCCATCAGCACCGGTTGCTGCGGCGGCTCCCGGGTGTCCCAGACCTGCAGAAAAAAGAGGAGCACGACGACAACGCCGTACATCTCCGCGACATACAGGAGCAGCGAAGCGGACGTGGCGTACCAGGTCGTGAGATTGAGCGTGAACAGCCCGCGATAAAGCAGATAGAAGAGGCAGATCGACGCGATCAGCAGGATCGCAGCCTTGCGCAGACGATGATGCATGAACGGTCTCGGCGAGGCAAAACTCGGTAGTCGGTATGCAGACGGGCGTGAGACATCATGCCAGTCAGAGAGTTTACCTTAGAATTGTAAGAATTGCAATTGCGTGGACATGATTTCACGTGTTGGTGCGAATTGTTGCTTACAGTCAGGTGGCGAATGCTCGTTAGCCTGATGCGAAAGCGAAGGGGTTCGTTCGTTGGAAAAAGAGCAAACGCCTT
>JBBQII010000538.1:0-3518 GCA_038324795.1 Gemmatales bacterium | reverse complement strand
CCGCGCGTGCTGGGTGTTCCCCAAAGCCTGATCGAGCGCGGCGGCTTCTCGTTTGCCGGCACACTGGCCGAGCCCGACAACCCCTGGAAGCAGTTGACCGACCCGCCCGTCGGCGAGCCGGTGCCGTGCATCGTCGAACAGAATACCGCCATGTGGATGCTGAAGCTTGGCATTGGCGACACCTTCGAGGTTCCCGATCAGTCGGGCCAGATGATGACGCTGAAGATCGTGGCACTGATCAAGGACAGCGTCTTCCAGAGCGAAGTGCTGATCGCCGATGCGGCTTTTCGTCGGCATTTCCCGCGTACAGAAGGCTTCGGTTACTTCCTTATTCAGGCCCCGCCCGACCGCGTGGAGGCCGTGGCTGACGTGCTGGCCCGCGCATTGCAGGGGTACGGCTTCGACCCGGTGCCGGCCCGGCAGAAGGTGGCCCAATACCTGGCCGTGCAGAACACTTACCTGACGACGTTTCAATTGCTGGGCGGCCTTGGATTGGTGCTGGGCGTGCTGGGTCTGGCTGTGGTATTGTTGCGGAGCATCTGGGAACGGCGCAGCGAGTTGGCCCTGATGCGGGCACTCGGCTATCGCAAGCGATCGCTGCAGCGGCTGGTGTTCGCGGAGAACGCGCTGTTGCTGCTTGTCGGCCTCGCGGCCGGTATCATCGCCGCACTGGTGGCCGTCGCGCCGCACCTGATCGGCGGCGGGCAGGTGCCCTGGCTGCGGTTGGCCGTGATGCTGGGTGCCGCCGTGGTGGTCGGCCTGAGCGTCGCATGGATCGCCGTGGTGGGCAGCCTGCGGGCACCGCTGATCCCGGCACTGAGAGAAGAATAAGGAATACTTTCATGATCAAGCTCGGTCTGCTCGATTTCGATACGTCACACTGCGTCGAGTTCACCAGCAGGCTTAACCACCTGCATTCGGACAAGGAGCAGTGGGTCGACGGCGCGCAGGTTGTCATTGCCTGTCCGGGCGAGTCGAAGCTGTCGCCGGAACGCATCCCGGGGTTCACCGATCGCATCAAGAAGATGGAAGTGCCGCTGGTCGACAAGCCGGGCGACATGATCGGCAAAGTCGACGGCATGCTGATCGAAGCGGTCGACGGCAGCGTGCACTGGGAGCGGGCGAAACCGTTCCTCGAAGCAGGCATCCCGTGTTACATCGACAAGCCGTTTGCCTGCTCCCTGGCTGATGCAAAGAAGATCGCCAACCTGGCGGAGAAAAAGAATCTGCCGGTCTTCTCATCGTCGTCGCTGCGTTACGCGCCGGAACTGGTCGAGTTCATGAAGGAACCGCGCAAGATCATCGGCGCGATCAGTTACGGACCGGCGGCGCTGCATGAGCGAAACCCGGGGCTGTTTCACTACGGAATTCACGCGGTCGAAGTGCTGTACACGATCATGGGCCCCGGCTGCCAGCGCGTGACCTGCACGACGGAGAAGGACTGCGACGTCGTCACGGGGCAATGGAAAGATGGCCGACTGGCTACGATTCGCGGCACACGCAGCGGCGCGTCGGCATACGGGGCGTTGGTGTTCACCGACAAGAAGACAATCCCGCTGGAGATCGGCACGAAGCACATCTACCGCGAGTTGCTGAAGCAGATCGTGTCGATGTTCGAAACGAAGAAGGCCCCGCTGGACATCGGCACCACACTCGAAATCGTGGCTTTTATCGAGGCTGGATTGAAGAGTGCCATCAACCACGGCACCGGCGAGACGGTGGCCGTTTAGAGTTCATCCCAACGGGATGAACGTGTTCGCTACTTCAACGTGATCGGCACATCCAGCTTCTTCCCGTCCCGCAGCAGGTTCAGTGTCGCTTTGTCGCCCACGAGGTATCGGCCGCGCACGTCGCTGAGAAAATGCTTCATGTTGCCATCCATGGCCCGGCCATCAATACCAACAACCACATCGTCTTTGACGATACCAATCGCTTTCAACGTCGAATGCACGAACTTGTCCTGTCTGAAGGCGACTTGAGTCGCGGTCAGGCCGAGTGCTTTGCGTTCGTCGGGCGAAAGTTCGTCGCCACTGAATTCCAGTCGCGGCAGGAAGTTCAGCATCGATGGCCGCCAGCTGAGATTCGTTTTCCGCCAGCCCTCGGCCACTTCCAACGATGCAGCTTGCGGCTTTCCTTCGCGCGTGAAAGTCACTTTGATCGACCCCGATGTACCGGCCTTGTGCAGTGCGTAACTTGCATCCGCCAGCGAGTTCACCGGCAGCGTGTTCAGCGTGCGGATCAGGTCGCCCGCCTGCATACCGGCCTTCGCGGCAGGGCTTTCGGGGGCCACCTTCAGAACACGGTTTCCCTGTTCGACATCAAGGTTTAACCCGACGTTCTCCGGCAGCGGGTAGACCCGGAACTGCTCGCGGTCAAACGTCCCGGCCGCCTTTGCGTCCGCCCGCGAGAACTCGTTGACGTTGTGGCAATGCACGCAGCCACCCTTCACCTTGCGGGCGGCGGCAAAGTCGCTGACCGTCAGCGCCTTGCCGGCCCGTTCGATGGCCGGCGGCGGTGTCTTGTGCGCCTCCAGTGCCTGATCGAGCGCAAAGCGCAGCCCCTTCAGCGACAGCCGACGGTCGGCATCACCCGCGTCCCGGCCGCCGAATCGGCCATAGACGGTCTCATCGGCATTCATCAGGAACGTGAACCAGGCCGTGTCGTAGTCGAATTCAAAGAGCCGCAGGTCGACACCGGTGATGCGCGTCAGGCGGACGCGGACGAACTTATCCGCGGCGGCGGCAATCTCCGGGTTCAACCGCGTGACCTGCTCATCAAAAGCCCCATGTTCGCCGCACGGCTCGCAGCGGAAAACCACCATCAGCGGTTTGCCGGTACGCTTCGCTTCCGCGCGAGCCGCGGCATAGTCGGACAGCCAGCCGGTACGGGATTTGGGTTGAGCATGCGCGGAGGCTGCCACGAGAAGCAGCGACAGCAACGCGATTCGCAGCATCGCAAACTCCGGGGGTGGCCGCGTTTGGCGGGATGCCTCAAGTCCAACGGGCGACCCCAACGGGTCGCCCGCTCAGCGGTAACACAATTACGCATTCGCCTTCGAGAAGTACTCCTTCGAGCCCTTCGGGTCGGCCTTCATGGACAGCGCGCCGGGCTTCCAGTTAGCTGGGCAGACTTCGCCGTTCTTCTCGAAGAACTGCAGCGCATCGAGTACGCGCAGGGCTTCTTCCGTGCTGCGGCCCAGGGGCAGGTCATTGATCAGCAGATGGCGGACGACCCCCTTGGTGTCGATCAGGAACAGGCCGCGCAGCGCAACTGCCCCGTCGTCCGTCAGCACGCCATAGTCGCTGCTGATCTGTTTCGTCAGATCGGCAACGAGCGGGTATTTGAGTTGGCCCAGGCCGCCGTCGACACGCGGCGTTTTGATCCATGCTAGATGGCTGAAGTGGCTGTCGACTGACACGCCGAGTACCTGGCAGTTTCGCTTCTCGAATTCGGCCACCCTCTCGCTGAAGGCGATGATTTCGGTCGGGCAGACGAACGTGAAATCGAGCGGATAGAAG
>JBBQII010000537.1:0-3527 GCA_038324795.1 Gemmatales bacterium | reverse complement strand
CAATGTCGGCCTTGGGCCCGACGAGCAGGGCATGCACCGGTTCGAGCGGGCCGACGCGGGCCGCTTCGTTGGTCAGCTTGCCGTTGAGCATCATCAGCGCCTGCCGCATCGACGGGCTGTGGTCGCGGCGGTCGTCGAGCGTGGCCCGATCGGTCTGCCCGAACACACGCAGGAAGTGCCCCGCGGGAGCTGGGGACGCCATCCGCATCGAACTGGCGAAGACCGGGTTGTCGTCAACCAGTGTCTTCACTTCCTTCGAGATGTAACGGATGCGAGTTCCCGGCGCGGGCATCTTGCCGGACTTCATCATCTGTTCGGCTTCGATCTCTTCGGCCGACTTGGCTTCCATCTTGTCGATGTCCAAGCCGTCCTTCATCTTCAGGGCTTTCTTGAAGTCGACTTCAATGCCCCGTTCAAGGTCATAGCTGGGGGCGGCCATCTTCGGCTCATTCTTCATCATCGCCATACCGTCGCCGCTTGTGCCGCCGAGTTTCGGCTTGGGGGCCGGCTTGGTAGGGTCGTCCTTCACGATGACCGGAACCTGTGTGTAAGTGATCACGGTCGTCAAGTTCGCGCCGGGCGGGTGCTTCGGCGAGAACAGATGGCCCGCCTGCACGATGCTGTCGAACATGGTTTCGCTCATCATCCGGCGTGCCGGTGCGGCGGTGAACGCCTTCTCGGCTTCGATCTTTTCCGGTACGGGAACATTGTTGGCCAGATGCCCGCGCTGGTAGGCCGCGGTGCGAACAACGGAAGCGACGAGGAACTTGAAGTTGTAGCCGCTGGCGACGAACTCGTCGGCCAGGTAGTTGAGCGTCTTGTCGTGGCTGGCCGGGTTGTCGTCGCGGAAGTCGTCAACCGGGTTGACGAAGCCACGGCCGATCAGTTCCGCCCAGACGCGGTTGACGACCGCACGCGAGTAAAAGCGGTTGCGCGGGTCAGTGATGTAGTTGGCCAGATCGCCGCGGAGTTTACTGGCGCGGTACAGATCGCCCTCAAGGTCGATCTTGCGGACGTCCTTCTTGTTCTCGTTGGCGACATCGAGCGGATCCTTGTTCAGATCGCCCGACTTGTTGCCATCGAGAAGATCGTCGACGCTGACGCCGGTCTTCTGGGCTTTCGCCTTTGCCTCGGCGGCTTCGAACTCGCGCTTCGCCTTGAAGCGGGCAATATGCTTGTTCGGGCCATCACCCTCTTCGAGCTTGAACGGGAACTGCGGCTTGACGTCGACGCGGGCCTTGCCCTGCGCCTTATCCTGCGGCGGCCACTTGATCATGCTTTCGGCGCGTTCGTTGAGGAACACGCCGATCAGGCGCATCTTGATCCGGTGTTCGACCTTCTGTGTCTTGCCGAAGAACGCGGCGAGATTGTAGAACTCTTCGCGAGTCCAACTGTCGAACGGGTGGTTGTGGCACTCGGCACAGGAGATGCGCACGCCCATGAATACCTGAGAAACGACGCCGGTCATGGCGTACGGGTCGGCATCGTCGCCGAGGATGAAGCCGGTCTCGGGCTGGCTGCCCGCGCGGCCCGCAGCGGCGAGCAGCCGTCGCGTCATCACGTCGTAAGGCATGTTGTTGCGGAGCGCTTCGTAGACGAATGCCTGGAAGGCGTTGCCGCCATCCGCGTTGTAGCGGACTCGCAACAGGTCGCCGAAGAAGATCGCCCAGCGGTCGGCGAACTGATCGCGGCCCAGGTATTCTTCGATCGCTTTCTCACGCCGTTCGGACGGCGACCACGACAGGTACTTCTGGATTTCCGCATCGGTCGGGATACGGCCATTGAGGTCGATCGAGACACGGCGAAGGAACTGCAGATCACCGACCGATTCGGCTTCACGCGTCTTCGCGTTCTCGCCGTTTTCGAGCGTGATCAGTTTGTCGATGCTCCTGGCGACCGCGGCCGGTTCTGTACCGGTCGGCGGGGCGGCGGCAGCGGTCAATCCCGTGCCGGCGATCAGCGCCAAGGATATTAGGCAACCTCTCACAGAGTTCCCTCCTCGTAAAGTAGCCACCCCGTGGCGGCAGGTAGTCGCGGTCCGTCTTGCGAATGCAGACCAGTTTCGCACAGTTTCATGTCGCAGGCTACGACTTTTCTTCGTTCAGCACGTGAAACACATCTCCGCCTGCTTCGCTGACGGCTTCCATGATCTTGTTGAAGATGGCAGCCTGTGTTTCCTTGTGAATCTTCAGCAGCACCACTTTGCTCGACGGGTTCTCGGCCAGCTTCACGCCGACGCTGGCGGCCAGGTCGCCCACACCGATCTCCGTGCCGTTCAAGTAGATCTTGCCATCCTGACCGACGGCCACGACGATCTTGGCGTTGGTGATGGTGACGACGTTCGATCCCTCGGCCGGTTCCCACGGGATCGGCTTCTCTTCCTGCACCTTGGCGAGGATCAGGAAGAACAAGACGAGGTTGAACGCGATGTCTGCCATGGAGACATACGGCGGTTGCACCTCGAGTTTTCGTCGCTTCAGGCCCATGTCGGTCGAGTCTCAGAAGTTCAGGGCGACGCCGCTAACGCGGCGGTCACGGAACAGTGACTTCCTTTTCTTCGTCCAATTGCAGGGTGATGATGCCGCCCGCCTGTTCGATCAGGCCGACGACGCGGATCCAGGTCTTGTATGGCGTGTCGCCTTCGTTTTTGACGATGACGATGCGTTCGGCAGGGTCGCTTTTGCCGGCGATGACGCCGGCCACTTTGCTCTTCAGTTCCTCAATCGGCACTTCAGTATCGTTAAACTTAACTGTAGTGCGCGAGATGGTAATCTGCGTCGAGTCTGACTTCTTTTCGGTCTCTTTGGATTCCTTCGACGCGGGCAACTGCTGCGGCCGACCGCGTGTCTCCGGTTCGTTCGAGGCCAGCACCACGAAGAAGATCAGCAGGTTGAACGCCAGATCGGTGAGCATGTTAAGAACGCCCACCGTCTGCGTTGCGGAACCGCGTCGTCCGCCGCCGCCTCCGGCAATTGCTGCCCCGGCTGCCATCAGGAATGCCCTCCGACGGGGGCGGTGTCCATCGCCCGGGGTTCGTTCGTGGCCATTCGCAGCGTCAGCGCTTCAACCAGTTGCGACGCAGTTTCTTCCGACTCCAGAATGTACCGATTCACAACGGTTGTAAAGTAGTTGTAAAAGATGTAGGCCGGAATGCCGACGAGCAGCCCCCAGACCGTGACAATCAGCTTGAGTTTGATGCCACTGGCGGCGGCGATCAGGATGTTCTCGGTCCCGAACTTATCAACGATGCCCTGAAACAGCACGACCATGCCGACCACGGTGCCGACCGAGCCGACCATGGGTGCCACGTTGGCGATCGTCGCCAGTACGGGCAGATGGCGCTCGAGCGCGGCGGTGATGTGCACGCCATAGTCGTCCATCGCCTTGACGACCTGCTCTTCGATGCGGGCAGGGTCGTAGTTCAGCTTTCGCAACAGCTCGTAGCGATGCAATCCGGCCGCGAGGATGGCCGGTACCGGGCCGCGTGACTGGGCGCAAAGGGCGATCGCTTCTTCCACGCGGTCGGC
>JBBQII010000536.1:0-3534 GCA_038324795.1 Gemmatales bacterium | reverse complement strand
ATCCAGGATATGGTTGAAGAAGACAACGTTCAGAACCAGCAGGCCGATGATCAACGGCACCAGCATCTGCGTCGCCCGGCGGACGCGGTAACGCGGGTCGAAATACATGCGGAACGTGGTGCTGAAGTCGCGCAGCAGTTCCATCAGCAGCCACGGCCCACGCAGCGGTGCCGTCTCAGGCGCAGGCGCCGGGACTTCGGGGGGGATGCCGTTACCGGTGTCGCTGGGAGCTTGCTCCGGCGGGAGTTCCGCCTGGGAGTTGCGCAGGTCTTTGAACTCGCCGATCATCAGTTCGGCGAAGCGCGCGACAGTCTCGCGCAGTTCGGCCATTTCCGATTCAATGCGTTGCACCCGGCCGGGCATCTCGCGAAGTTCGCGGGGCACGGAGTGAACGTCGGGAGCCGTCTCCTCATAGATGGGGGCAGTCGTCGGCATCGAAATCCCAACACGCCAGGACAGAGCGACAAACGAACGGGAGTGAGAACCCGCCACTGTCAGTTCCTTCGTGTCACGATAAGCGCCATTTGGAGAAAAGACCAGAGTCGGAGATGGCGTGAATGACAGGCCAAAGAAAATGAACCACGAATCTGGCGAATATCACGAATCAAAACGGGCGAAGTGAACAGGTCAAGTCGCTGGTTCTGATTCGTGTGATCCGACTTATTCGTGGTTCAGTCTCTTCGTCGAGCTGCTTACTTGATCGAGCCCGACAGTTGCTTCAGAGCGCGGGCGCGGACACCGGTCGAGGCCGGCTTGTCCTTGGTGGTGGTCATCTGGCCGGTAAAGCGATTGAGCACCTGCTTGCCGCCCTTGACCGCCGGTTTCTTGACGGCCCGCAACTTGAACAGCCCGGGCAGCGTCAGGACGCCGGGGCCCTTTTTGCCCAGGTTCTTGAGGATCACCGTCGTGAGGGCCTCGTAATACTTCTTCACGTCAGCCTTGGTCGCCTCGGTCTCTTCTGCCAATTGAGCGAAGAGTTCCGACTTGGTGATCGACTTGGCCGAAGTAGTAGCCTTTGCCATGCGTGTACTCTCAGAAAATGGGGTGAAACCAACGGCAACGCGTAATGCGAAAAGTAAGTAGACAGGGCAGTATTGTCAACGAAAACCAGCGGATTTCCCGGAAATTCCCGCTATTTGCACATCGCCACCCATGTTACGTCGAAGAATTCCCGCATGTTGGGTTGCACATCTCACCGAAACTCCCCGTTTACCCAAACTCCCGACTGCTCCAGGAATCTGTTGTAAGTTTCAGCATTCGCCGGTATCCGCATCACCGGGATGGCGATCACGGGAGTCTTGTCATGCATCGCGCCGGGCTGGTCTCGCTGGGCATCATCGAAGCGGCTCTCGCAGCCGTGCTGATGACGCTCGCGCTGCAGCTGCCCGATGCCGCGATGGCCGATCGGCAGGTCGACCGCATCGACGATGCAACCGCATCCACGCGAAAACAGGTGCAGCTGATTCACGCTCAAGTCGATGAAGCTCGCCGCAAGGATTTCCCGCAGTTGGCACGGCAATACCGCGTCCAGTCGGAAGCGATCGTGTCGAACCTGCGTGCGACGGCCGTCGACTTCCAGGCGATCGAAGCGATGAGCCAGGCACTGGGGGCAGCATCGAAGGGCCTTGATGGCTGGGCCGATACACTGGATGCCCGGCGCTATCGGCCGATCGCCGGCAGCCTCGGCATGCTCGCCGAACTGATTGATGGCTCGCGAGACGCAGTCATCGCTCCGCGCGAGCTGACCGGAGCGCAATTGCCGGTGAATCGCGTGGGTGAATCAGGCAAGTCGGCCCGCGATGCCCGCCTTGCTGAGATCCGTCGCGGCCTCGATGAACTGACGCAGACACTGGAACGCACGACCAATCAACTTGAATCGATCAGTCAGGCGACCTATCCCCTCTTCACGCCCGCGGGCCTCGAGATGCGCGTGGTCTGGCCCGACGGGGCTCGCGTCGTCAACGATCTGCGCCTGGCGACACAGCAAATCCGGGACGTCCGTCGCAATGTGGACGGTGCGTTCGCCCTGCTGCCGGCCGACCCGCTGCAGCCGTTGCAGACAACGGCCGAACGCCTGCGGCAGTCGCAGCGGCAGTTGCTCGAAATGTTGGCCGCGTGGCCGGCGCGTGTCGAAACGATGCAGCGATCCTCGGCCATGCTGGCCAACTCGCGTCGGCAACTCGATGGTGTCCTGGTGCGCCGCACGGAATACGAACAGGCGTTGAACCACAGCCGGCAACTCAGTCGCGCCGCGGAAGCAACACTTGAAGCAACGACGACGCAGTTCGACGCCCGCCTCGCGGAGCAGCAGCAGTCGCTCGAACGCTTCGACAATGGCCTGGCCTCGTTCGCCGAGACACTGCCGGAAACCCGCCGGACGGCCGGCAGCATGCTGACCACCGGTCGGCTGGTGCTGGGCATCCTTGGTGGCCTGGTCGGGCTGCACGCGTTGACACTCCTCCTGACGGCCTGGCGTTTCGACGCCCGGCCGAAGGCGGTTTGATACATTTTTACCATGCCGTTCCGCCGACGAATGCCGACGCCCTTTGCCGATTCGATCACCGGCATCGGCGACTTTGCGATGTTCGTTTCGCGCACCGTCGTTGGTTTTACCGGCCGGCATGTCCGCATGCGGACACTGGTGCCCATCCTGTACAACGTCGGCGTCGGCAGTGTTTCCGTCGCGATCATCACGGGGCTGTTCCTCGGCATGGTGCTGGCCGTGCAGGCCTACTCCCAGTTTCATCCGTACGGCTTCGACTCCGCCCTGGGGACGATCACCGCCAGCGCGATCCTGAGCGAACTGGGCCCGGTGCTGGCGGCCGTCATGCTGGCCGGGCGCGTCGGCAGCGCGATGGCGGCCGAGATCGGCACCATGAAGGTCTCGGAACAGATTGACGCCCTTGCGTGCCTCGGGGTCGACCCGGTGCACTACCTGTCCACACCGCGGTTCATCGCCTGCCTGCTGCTGATCCCGCTGCTGACCGTGATTTCGGACTCGGCCAGCATCATCGGCAGCATCTTCATCTGCATCCACGTGTACGGCATCGACGCGCACCATTACTGGGAACATACACTGCGCTTCGTCGGAGCCTGGCAGGTGATCACGGGGTTGATCAAGTCGATCATCTTCGGCGGGACGCTGGCGCTGGTCAGTTGCTTCCGGGGATTCCGCAGCCGGGCCGGCGCTGAAGGCGTGGGCCGGGCCGCGACCGAGGCATTCGTCTATTCGTTCCTGGCGATCCTGATCCTCGACTTCTTCCTGGCCTTCACGCTCAACGCGCTGCACGCCCGGATCTTCCCCAGCGACGCGCAGGCGAGCTTCCAGTGAGGTGATGCGTCAGCCGCGACGCGCAGCGGAGCGCGGGGCTCGCGAAATGCGCCGTCGATTTGGCAATCCAGCGGCTTACTGGTCCCCCCTCCCCCGGCTTTGCGGGGGAGGGGGTTAGGGTGAGGGGGTCGAACCTCGCAGATTGGAAGTCCCACGCCCCCTCACCCCGGCCCACGCCCCCCCCAAACCGGGGGGGTGGGGGG
>JBBQII010000535.1:0-3534 GCA_038324795.1 Gemmatales bacterium | reverse complement strand
GCCACCACGGCGCCCAGTCGCGTCTCACGACTGGGAAACGAACGGCCTTTCGCCGGTGCGGGGGAAGGAGTCGGCGACGGGGCGTGCGCTTCGGCCTCGACCGGCGCGGCCACCGGCACCGCGGGCGCGGCAGGGGTCGGGCTAACTGTCGGCTTCCTGGTCGGTTCCATGATTCGCGATCCTCCTTGCCGCCCGGAACTTGGCGCTGCGGGAACGCGGGTTGTCCCGTGTTTCCACCTCGCCGGCAGTCACCGGCTTCTTCGTCAACGGCTGCCAGATCTGTCGATCGGCAAACGCCTGCTTCACCAGCCGGTCCTCCAGCGAGTGAAAGCTGATCAATCCCACCCGCCCGCCGGGCTTCACCAGCCGCGGCAGTTGGGCCAACAGTCGTTCCAGCGAACCCAACTCATCATTCACCGCAATCCGCAGACCCTGGAAGGTCCGCGTCGCGGGGTCGATCCGATGATTCTTGTCGCGCGGCACGCAGCGCCTCACCAGCTCGGCCAGTTGGCCCGTTGTCTTCAGAGGCGTATGCTGCCGGGTCTCGACAATCCGCCGGGCGACCCGCCGGCTGCAGCGCTCTTCGCCGTAGCGGTAGATCAGGTCGGCGATGGCCCGTTCGTCCATCCGGGCCAGCAGGTCGGCGGCCGTCTCGCCGCCGGTCGGATCGAGCCTCATGTCGAGCGGCCCGTCCTGCTGAAAGCTCAACCCGCGGGCGGCATCGTCCATCTGGTCGGAACAGAAGCCGAGGTCCGCCAGCAACCCGTCGATCTGCTCCACGCCGGCGAGCCGTAATGCGGCCGTCAGTTGGTCGAAATTCGCATGCAGGAACGTCACCGGCAGCCCGGTCAGCCGTGGCCGTGCACGTTCGAGCATCGTCGGGTCCTGATCGATGGCGATCAGCCGGCCGACACGTTCGCCGATCAGCCGGGCATGGCCACCGGTGCCAGTCGTGGCGTCGACCCACACTTCGCCTGCGGCCGGGGCCAGCAGGTCGATTACTTCGACCGGCAGTACCGACACATGTCCCGGCGAGTGTGGGGTAATAAGGGAATTCCAAAGGATGGTCAAGAGGGATCGTAGGTAGCGGTCCGTTGCACGAAGCGCGTCCGGACAGTGTCATCTTACGCATCAGTTTTCCGCGGTCACGCACAACCATTGGATTCGCCCGTGGAAGAATATGACAGTCCCTGGAAGGAAGCGCTCGATCTGCTGCTCGAGCCGTTCATCGAGTTCTTCTTCCCGGACATTCATCCGCGAATTGACTGGTCCCGCGGCTACGAGGCACTGGACGCGGAACTGGAACAGATCATCAAGGAAGCCGAGTTCGGCAAGCGGCTGGCGGACAAGCTGTATCGCGTCTGGACGATGGAAGGGACAGAAGTCTGGGTGCTGATCCACATTGAGATCCAGGCCCAGCGTGATGACAGTCTGCCGCAGCGGATGTTCGTGTATCATTACAGAATCTTCGATCTGCACCACAAGCCGATCGCGAACTTGGCTTTGTTGGCGGATGAGCAGGGTCATTGGCGGCCGACAGAATATCGCCACGAGTTGTGGGGCAGTGAACTGAGTCTGGTGTTTCGCACGGCGAAACTGCTCGACTGGCAGGGCCGCGACGACGAATTGGAACAGATGCCGAACCCGCTGGGGCTGATTGTGCTTGCCCACCTGAAGACACGGGCCACGCGGAGGGACTCCGGCGCACGGCGGACTGGAAGTTCCGCATCGTCCGCGGCCTGTACGAACGCGGCCATGATGCGCAGCGCGTGCGCGACATCTACCGGGTAATCGACTGGCTGCTGTCGCTGCCGCGCGAAGTGAACATCCAACTGAGGCGGGAAGTTCAGACTTACTTGGAGGAGAAGAAGATGAAGTTTGTCTCAAGTTTTGAGCAACTGGCGAAGGAAGAAGGCCGCGTCGAAGGGGAACGAATCGGTTTGCTTCGGGGCATGGGACGGTTGTTCACGCAGAGGTTCGGCCCGTTGGGCGACGAGATGTTTCAAATGGTTCGTCAACTCGACGATATCAACAAGCTCGACCGAATCCAGCAGGCATTGTTGGAGGCGACAACGTTGGCCGACATTCAGCAGCTTCTCGACGAATAGCCAATAGCGCGGTGATCGACTGAGGCTGCCGTCACCGCCGCGCGAAGTGGACATCCAACTGCGAACGCTGCCGCGGTAAATGAACACGGCACCCGGGAAAGGTGCCGTGTTCGCGGAGTCGTCGAGGTAAGCTCGCTGACGGTCTCCGTTTGCTTCGATAAGGAACGAGGGGCCCGCAGTCAGATTCCTGTTCTTGTTCTGCGGTAATCGTTCCGCCCTCCGGACCCCTCATTCCCCATCACTTCGCGAATGCACGTTCCGCCACGGTGTCGAACCGGGCGGCATTGTCGTTGACGAACGTGGCCCACTTGCCGGCATCCCACAACTCCAGATGGTCGCGAACACCGATCAGGACCACTTCCTTCTGCAGTGCTGCGAACAGGGAGAGTCGTTCGGGGATCAACAGTCTGCCCAACTTGTCCAGGTCCACCGATTCAGTCTGAGCGAAATAAAGCCTGCGGAAGACCCGGGCTTCGGCATCCGTGGCCGGGGCTTCATCCAATCGACCCGCGAGTCGTTCCAAGTCCGCTTCGGTGTACAACCACAGGCTTTGATCCGGTCCCGGCGTCACAAACAACGTCGGGGGTTCCTTCAGCTGCTCCCGCACCCGCTTCGGCAGGGCCAGTCGGCCCTTGTCGTCCAGCGTTCGCGGGTAGGTTCCGGTCAGGAGCATGGCGAGCGGTCCGGTGTTTCCCTCTCAGGAGGCTTTCAAAGTTTCCCACTTGGCCCCACAGAGACCCATCTTATACCACCTGAGTCTAACCGGCATCCCTTTCGATGCAACCAAAACCTCCGGCCTTTTCGGTAAACGCCGCAAATCATCGAGGAAAAGCAGTCAGCTGACAGCCAAGCGCACCGACTTCCGGCTTGACGGGAGCCGGAGAACCGGCGGGGGATTCGATTTCAGAGAACGGTTCGATCTGCTAGATTTGTGGGAGGAGGTGCCGTATGCCGCTGCATGGGTGGAAGAATGTCGACTTCAGCTTCTACCATCATTTTCATCAGACGTGGTCGGTCGAGATCTGCCGTGCGCTGAACTGTGGTGTGCTGCCCGAGCCCTATTCCGCACTTGTTGAGAAAAAGTACGGCATCCGGGAACCGGACGTCGTTGCGGTTGAACTTGAACAAACCGACGAGCTCGGCGCAGGCTCCGGTGGCACCGCGATCCTGGAACGGCCGAAGACACGGGTCGTACGGCAACTTTCGGACGACGAGTTCTATGCCGAGAAAGCCAATCGCATTGTCATCCGCCATCGGCTGGGACGTGTGGTCGCGTTTATTGAGATTGTCTCACCCGGTAACAAGAAGGGCACGAAGGCTCTGAATCAGTTCGTTGAAAAGATCGGTGACGCGATCCGGAACGGTGTTCACGTTCTGGTGGTCGATCCGTTTCCGCCAACATCGCGCGATCCGTTCGGCATTCACA